>NZ_JAIDKI010000099.1 GCF_029051885.1 Muribaculum sp. | reverse complement strand
GATATACAATTGACGATTTGAGATATCGCCGTGCCGTAAATCATGTAAAAATGGAGATGGTGCGCGAACAACTGATGTCAAAGGCTGCTAAAGTATCCAACTTTAAGATGCTTGACACATTCAAGAGCAATAGGCTTATTGGCAAAATCCTGTCAGGCTTTTCGATGCTTGACTATGGAATCCTGGCTTTTCAGGGAGTCAGACAGGCCACTCGTCTGTATCAATTCTTTAAAAAACGCAAATAGATTATCTATCCGATAATCATTCGATTGCCATATCGGCAGGGCTGTATTGAGCATTCCTGTTGTTTTTGTGGAGAAACTTTGGTAAATTTGCATTCTAAATTAGAATGCATGAATACCGCTACTCTATTCCGGCTATTATGCCTCACGGCTCTGTGGATTATATTGTGCTATCTGCTCATACAGGGCCGTGGCATCAATCTGTGGACAATATTTGTTATTATAGCCTCTGGAATTGTAGTATTTGTGCCTCTTTACAAAAAATATATGCGCAATGGAAATGGAAAGGCCTGATACCACAATACAGGAAGCTGATAATAAATATCCACTCCTGCAATCCATCGATTCGCCGGCCGATCTGCGCAGGCTTCCGCAGTCGGCATTACCAGAAGTTTGTTCGGAAATACGTGAATTTCTTATAAACTCTCTCTCCAAAAATCCCGGGCATTTTGCCTCAAGCATGGGAGCGGTAGAACTTACTGTCGCTCTTCACTATGTGTTCAATACTCCCTACGACCGCATTGTATGGGATGTCGGACATCAGGCTTATGGTCACAAACTGCTTACCGGACGTAGAGAATTATTTGCTACTAATAGGAAATTTGGTGGTCTCAGCGGATTCCCTAATCCTGAAGAGAGCGAATATGATACCTTTACCGCCGGACATGCTTCCAACTCGATATCCGCAGCTCTGGGTATGACCGTAGCCTCTAAATTGCGTGGTGAATCCCCGCGTCGTAATGTTGTGGCAGTAATCGGTGATGCATCAATCTCCGGAGGACTTGCCTTTGAAGGACTGAATAATGCTGCAATTACCCCCAACAATCTGTTGATTATACTTAATGATAACGACATGTCGATTGATCGTAATGTGGGTGCGCTGAATTCATACCTCACACACATCAATACGACAAAGGCTTACAATACGTTCAGATACCGGATATACAAGCTGATCAAGAGTATGCATCTGGTGGGCGAACATGGTAAAGGTTCCATTCTGCGTTTCAACAACAGTATCAAATCGCTTCTCGGAAAGCAGCAGAATATATTCGAAGGGTTGAATATCCGGTATTTCGGACCGTTTGACGGCCACGACATAGATCGGATGGTCAGAGTTCTCAATGACATAAAAGAGATGGAAGGTCCACGCATTCTGCACCTTCGTACCATAAAAGGGAAGGGATACCGTCCAGCGGAGGAAGACCCTGCAAAATGGCACGCACCTGGCTTGTTTGACGCCGTTTCCGGTAAACGGATAGGGGATGGCTCGGCATCGGGCCCTTCCAAGTGGCAGGATGTATTTGGCGAGACACTACTTGAGCTGGCGCGAGAGGACAAGCGTATCGTCGGCATTACAGCCGCCATGTCGTCAGGCACATCAATGAATATCATGCAGGATGCCATGCCTGACAGAGTGTTTGATGTAGGCATATCCGAAGGACATGCAATTACATTTGCCGGTGGCCTTGCAAAAGAGGGAATGCGCCCATTTGCGGCAATTTATTCTTCTTTCACACAACGTGCGTATGACCAGATAATCCACGACGTTGCGATTCAGCATCTGCCTGTCACTCTATGTCTTGACCGTGCCGGTATAGTAGGGGAGGATGGCGTGACACATCACGGCGTGTTCGATATGTGCTATCTGAGACCAATCCCGGGGATTACCATATCCTCACCTATGGATGAGTCGACGTTGCGCTCTCTGATGCTTACATCTGTAAAAGGAAATTACGGACCGTTTGTCATAAGATATCCCAGAGGAAAAGGTAACGATGCCGCTTGGCGTGAAAAACAACCTGCGGTAATTCCTGTCGGAAAGGGACGCAAGTTGCGCGATGGCCGAGATGTGGCGGTTCTTTCTATCGGACCTACGGGACGATGGGCTGTAACTGCTGCCGACCGCGCCGAAGCCGAAGGTATCAGTGTCGCTCATTATGACATGATATTCCTTAAACCGCTCGACGAAGAAATTCTTCGTGAAGTAGGAGAGCGAGGCATTCCGGTGATTACAGTAGAGGACGGCATGCGCGATGGCGGCCTTGGCTCTGCCGTGTCAGAATGGATGGCGGATCATAACTATCATCCCGAGATTATCAGAATCGGAGTACCGGACCGCTTTGTCGCCCATGGCAAGGTTCCTGAGCTGATGAAAGAGTGTGGTATGGACGAGGATGCTATTTTCTCTGCCATAAAAGGAGTCGCAAAAAAATCGGGCGTATAATTGTAATAAGGTATGAAGATTGTAATCGTAGGAGCGGGAGAAGTAGGCTCGCATCTGGCAAAACTTCTGTCGAGAGAAGAGCAGGATGTAATGCTTGTGGATGATGACTCTGAACGCCTTGCCAGTATCGACGCCAACTATAACCTGATGACACTGCGCGGCAGCGCGATTTCGTTTAATACGCTCCGTCAGGCAGGAGTAGAGAAGTGCGACCTGTTTATCGCGGTAACTCCTGACGAGACACGTAATGTCACCGCCTGTACTATTGCTAAAAGCATAGGTGCAAGAAAGACAGTGGCACGTATCGACAATTACGAATTCCTTGACAAGAATAATCGTGACTTCTTTACCCGACAGGGGGTCAACGCTCTGATTTACCCGGAGTATCTCGCGGCACAGGAAATTATAACCGCACTACGGCGCAATTGGGTACGCCATTGGTTTGAACTCCATGACGGTAAACTTGTAATCGTCGGTGTGAAACTACGAGAGAATGCCCGCATTGTCGGTATGCATCTGAAGGATTTCGCCCGGACAGAGCATAATTTCCACGTAGCGGCTATAAAGCGTCGCCATGAGACAATTATCCCTCGCGGTGATGATGTGCTGAAACCCGGCGACATTCTTTACTTTGCTACCATGCGAGATCACGTCAGTGATTTGCTTGACCTGTGCGGAAAAGAGGAGTTCCGCATACGAAAAGTCGTAATCATGGGAGGAAGCCGTATTGCCATCCGACTGGCGCATATGGCGGCAGATGAATTCCGCATAAAAATTATAGACAATGATATGGCCCAATGCCGCCGGTTGCCGGAGAAATGTCCCAATTGCGACATAGTATATGGTGACGCCCGCGACATTGACGTATTGCGAGATGAAGGTGTCGACGAGGCTGATGCTTTTATTGCGTTAAGCGACAGTTCTGAGACAAATATTCTGACATGTCTTACCGCTAAAGAACTCGGCATACGGAAAACAGTAGCTGAAGTAGAGAATCTACAGTTCATCTCCGAAGCCGAAGGTCTTAATATCGGCACCGTGATTAATAAGAAGCTACTGGCCTCAAGCAAAATATTCCAGATTCTTCTTGATACAGACGTGACCTCCTCAAAATGTCTGGCGCTTGCCGATGCGGAGGTAGCTGAAATAGAAGTAAAGCCCAACAGTAAAGTCACTCGTGGTCCGGTCAAATCGTTGTCTTTGCCTTATGGCATGACTATCGCCGGACTGATACGCGGCGAAAAGGGAATGCTCGTTACCGGTAATACTACAATCGAAGCCGGTGATCATGTTGTAGTATTCTGCTTGTCAGGAGCGTTACATAAGATTGAGAGACTGTTTAGCTAACCAAATTCCATATGAGTTTTTTTGGCAGCAAAAGCCGCAACAATGTCCAAAGTACGACTCTGTTCGGTAATGTTCGCAAAATTAATTTCCCGATGCTTGTGAGAGTATTGGGCTGGCTTCTCATGATTGAGGGCATATTTATGTTTGTGCCTATGCTTACATCGCTGATATATTCCGAAAGCGATGTAATGGCATTTCTTATTGCTGCAGGTGTCACACTTGTCACAGGCGCAGTGATGACATTCTGCATACGTCCTTCCCACACTCAGATGGCAAAGCGTGAAGGATTTTTGCTTACAGCTCTCGTATGGGTGGTGTTCAGTTTTTTCGGCATGATTCCATATACTCTATGCGACCATCCATTAAGTGTTACAGATGCCTTTTTCGAAACGATGTCGGGTTTTACAACGACCGGATGCTCGATTTATGAATCAGTCGATGTGCTGAGTCATGGCATAAATCTCTGGAGATGTCTGACACAATGGCTTGGTGGTATGGGAATCATTCTCTTTACTCTCGCCGTCATACCTATGCTCAACTATTCAGGTGGAATGCAGATGTTCAATGCCGAAGTCACAGGTATCACACACGAGAAACTGCGTCCACGTATAAGCCAGACCGCCAAGAGCCTTTGGACAATATATTTTGTACTCACGACACTTCTGGTATTGCTCCTATGGGCCGGTCCTATGGATATGTTTGACAGCATCTGCCATTCTCTCTCTACGGTATCGACCGGTGGCTTTTCCACAAAAGACAGCAGTATCGGTTTTTGGGACTCCAACTACATAAAGTGTGTCGTTACGCTGTTTATGTTTCTTGGCGGAGTCAATTTCAGCTTGATTTATAAGGCATATCATGGGGATTGGCGATCATTGCTGCACAATGACACCTTTATGGCATATATCGGCATACTCGTCGTGATGTATGTGATTTTTGTCATAAGCATTGCCTTTGCCGGACATGCGACATCTATAGAGGCCGTTACGATTGACCCTATTTTCCAGATAATCACGACAATTACATCTACAGGCCTTACTGCCGACAATTTTGAGAACTGGGGGCCGCTTGTACTCTCATTATCATTCTGTCTGATGTTTTTTGGCGCATGTGCCGGGTCTACGAGCGGCGGTGCTAAGATAGACCGTCTGCTCTATCTGCTTAAGAATACCAACAACGAGCTGTATCGCTCGGTACATCCCAATTCCATCCGTTCGGTACGTATCAACGGCAATGTTATGGCACCTGAAGTTGTAGATAAGGTGATTGCATTTCTGTGTATATATGTAATGGTTATAGCGGTTGGGGGAATTATGCTTACCGCTATGGGGCTGCCGTTTATGGACGCATTCTTCAGTTCATTCAGTTGTGTCAGCAATACGGGGCTTGGAGCCGGTGTGACCGGCTACGGGGGCGGTGGTTATGAAATTATCCCCGCCTTCGGCAAATGGGTGCTGTCGATATTGATGCTTATCGGTCGTCTTGAGATATTTACCGTATTAATACTGTTTACTCAGGCTTTTTGGAAAAAATAATCAAAACTTACTTATGCACATTTATGCCGCACCTCTGCAAGGCTATACTGATGTAGTCTGGCGTTCAGCCCACAACAAAATTTATGGTGGTGTAGATGCATATTTCACCCCATTTATAAGAGTAGAAAAAGGTAGGGTAAGGCAACGGGATCTTAACAATGCCATTCAGAATATGCCGGACGCCATACCGGTAATACCACAGATTATTTTTGGAGACCAGGACGAATTTATCACACTTGCCGACACTCTGATTGACGCCGGAGCAACTCATATCAATCTAAATCTCGGATGTCCATTCCCGCCTCAGGTAAAGCATGGACGTGGCGCAGGAGCATTACGCCCTGAGCTGATTGAAGGAATTGCGAATCTTATAGTCTCGCGATATTCAAATACTATATTTTCGGCAAAATTGCGTCTTGGAATCGATAGTCCGGACGAATGGTATCCGATATTGAATATTTTAAATACAATTCCTCTCAATCACATTACTCTTCATCCAAGAATTGCTGTACAGCAATATGGTGGAGAATGCAACAGTGAGATGTTTTCTGAATTTTTGTCATCGACAAGTCATCGTGTGGTATATAACGGTGATATACGATCTCTGTCGGATATAAGTCGTATAGATAGTCTGTATGATGACTCTGTGGATGTCATGATTGGACGAGGGTTATTGTCACGTCCGTCGCTTGCTCGGGAGTATCGCAGTAATGAAGAGTGGGGGCATGACAAGCGTATAGCTGCTC
Organism: Muribaculum sp.; assembly: GCF_029051885.1. Lineage (GTDB taxonomy): Bacteria > Bacteroidota > Bacteroidia > Bacteroidales > Muribaculaceae > Muribaculum. Next base: position 450 of record NZ_JAIDKI010000099.1, on the reverse strand, counting down.
TAAGAGAATTCCACGATGCAATATATTCCATTTATATGGCAACCCTTTGCGGAGACCATCAGATATTACAGAAAATCAAACCAATGTGGGATTGGCTCGAAGGTGAGATTGGCCATAAGGCGTGGAAAGCAATACATAAAGCCTCTTCTCTCAGAAAATATGAGACCTCTGTAGCTGATGCGTTGGTCTAAGAAACTGTTTGAATTTAACTTTAGAAATCCTCTCTAAATCTTAACATAAGTCAAATCCAAACAGTTTAAAAAAAACTCCGGTCTGTATTTCAGACCGGAGGATAGAATGCATCTGGGATATGCTCAATTTCAATAATCTCACCATTATTATTGGCAGAGACCAGCAATATATCGAACTGAACCTCAAATGGCAGATTTCGTGATTTTACATAAATATCAGCAGCTTTTACAAGAGATTTTATTTTAGCACGTGTTATTC
>NZ_JAIDKI010000098.1 GCF_029051885.1 Muribaculum sp. | reverse complement strand
CTCCCTCATCACAAGCGAAAATCTGCTCGACGAATGACCGCCCTGACGGTAACATTTATTATTAAACAAGCTCTTATTATTAAACAGGCTCTTAGGTATGGCACAGTTTCAGATAAATTATCTTGGATGTGGCTCCGCTACTCCTACACTCAGGCATCTTCCAAGCTGTCAGGTGATTGATTTCCGCAACAATCTGATGATGGTCGACTGTGGCGAGGGTGCCCAGCTGTCGATGCGGCGTGCGCGTCTGAAGTACTCGCGTCTGTCCCACATATTCCTGTCGCATCTCCATGGCGACCATTGTCTCGGCCTCCCCGGACTTCTGTCTACTCTTGCTCTTACGGGCAAGGAGGGCGGTACGATAACTATACATACCTTTAAGGAGGGCGCCGCTATATTTCGCCGTATGATGGATTTTTTCTGCCGCGAGACTCCGTTTGAGATACAGTATAACATAATCGCTCCGGGCACCGACGATGTAATCTGGGAGTCTGATGCGCTTGAAGTGCGTGCTTTCCCGCTCATCCATCGTGTGCCGTCGACCGGATTCATATTCAGGGAGAAACCCAAACTGCGCCATATCATAGGCGATGCTGTGGCATTCCACCAGGTGCCGGTGCGTGAGATGCAGTCGATAAAGGCGGGTGCCGATTTTGTAAAGCCCGACGGGACTGTGATTGCCAATGAACGGCTGACACGTCCGGCCGATCCGTCGGTGAGCTATGCGTATTGTTCCGATACGGTCTTCAGCGAGGCCGTAGCCCGTGCCGTCGAGGGGGTGGACGTGCTATACCATGAGGCCACATACCTTGATGCCGAGCGCGAAAAGGCCCATATGCGTTTCCACTCTACTGCCGCCGAGGCAGCTCGTGTGGCTCAGCTTGCAGGTGTAAAGCGCCTTGTGCTCGGCCATTTCTCCAAGCAGTATGCCGATGAGGAGGGGCATCTTGCCGAGGCGCGTGCCATATTCCCGGATACCGTAGCCGCATATGAGGGTATGCGTATCGATTTGTTGTAATAGCCTATGGAAAAGATAATTGATATACAGCATAAGGGTGATGATGAGCGCTGGATGCGCGCGGCCCTTGACGAAGCACGACGCGCCATGGAGGCTGACGAGATACCTATCGGAGCTGTCATCGTGGCTGGTGGACGCATTATCGGGCGTGGACACAATCTTACCGAGACTCTTGCGGATGTAACCGCCCATGCTGAGATGCAGGCAATTACTGCGGCGGCATCTACTCTTGGAGGAAAGTATATGCCCGACGCTACACTCTACGTTACAGTAGAGCCTTGCCCGATGTGTGCAGGCGCCATAGGATGGAGCCAGATACGGCGGGTGGTGTACGGGGCCTCTGATGAGAAACGCGGATATACCGGCATAATGTCCCGTTCGCCTTTCCATCCGAAGTGCACTGTTACTTCCGGAGTCCTTGCCGACGAGTGTGCCTCACTGATGCGCTCATTCTTTGCCTCCAAACGATAAAACAGACCTGATATTTCGATATTAAGTCAGGTAAATTTTATTAAACAAGCTCTTAATGCGCTAAACAAGCTCTTAATGATTTTATTAATTCGGTGCAAAGGAGTAACTTTGTGCTGTTATTGCATATATAGACTGCTTGAAAAATGAAATATGCTTCGGCGAGGCTTGTTGCTTCAGTTAAGGAAAGAATAATCGTGCTTGATGGCGCGATGGGTACTATGATTCAGGGCTATGAGTTGACTGAAAGCGACTTCCGTGGCCGGGAGTGGGCCGATAGCCCGGTCAATCTCAAAGGATGCAACGATATCCTGTGTGTGACGCGTCCCGACGTAATCACCGAAATCCACATGGCATATCTCGATGCCGGCGCCAGAATTATAGAGACAAACTCATTCAACTCCAATGCAATATCATTATCGGAGTACGGATTGCAGAGTGAGGCGCCGCGTATCAACATGGCGGCGGCAAGGCTGGCTCGTGATTCAGCCGACTGCTTCATGCGGCAGAATCCCGGCGAAGAGGTCTGGGTGGCCGGAAGTGTGGGCCCCACAAGCAAATCGCTGTCGATGGCACAGTCGATTGGCGATGATACGGATTTTGACTGGGACGCGCTTACAGCCGCTTATTTCGACCAGATGAAGGCGTTGATAGAGGGAGGGGTCGATGTGATTATCATCGAAACCATATTCGACGCTCTCAACGCCAAGGCTGCCATATTCGCCTCACACCGGGCCATGGAGGCAACGGGTGTGCGTGTTCCGGTTATTATATCAGTGACGCTTACCGAAAGCGGCCGTACCCTGTCGGGGCAGACTCTGGAGGCATTTGTTGCCACAGTGGCACATGCCGACCCTATTGCCGTGGGGCTAAACTGCGGTTTCGGAGCAGAAGGTATGATGCCCTATCTCGAGACATTGTCACGTTATCCGTTTGCCGTGTCGGTATACCCGAATGCCGGTCTGCCAAACGAAATGGGACAGTACGACGAGACTCCACAGGTGATGGCGCCCAAGGTGCGTCACATGATGGAGCGGGGACTGGTCAATATAGTGGGAGGTTGCTGTGGCACTACCCCCGACCATATCCGTGAGTTTGCCCGTGAGGCTGCCTCTCATGCTCCACGCCCGATACCGAAGGATACCGGCATAATGACTCTTGCCGGACTCGAGCCTCTTGAAGTAAGCCGTGAGCGTAATTTCCTGAATGTCGGTGAGCGGTGCAATGTGGCCGGAAGCCGTAAGTTTCTCCGACTTGTAAAGGAGGGTTCGATACAGGAAGCGGTAGACATTGCACGCTCGCAAGTAGAAAAAGGAGCCCAGGTGATTGATGTGAACATGGACGACGGAATGCTTGATACTCCGTTGGAGATGGCTCGCTTTATCAGCCGGCTTGGTGCCGAACCCGATGTGGCCCGGGTGCCGATTATGGTCGATTCATCGTCATGGAACGCGATAATGTCGGGACTTAAGCGCATACAGGGACGCCCGGTAGTAAACTCCATAAGCCTTAAAGAGGGTGAGGAGGCATTTCTCGCGCATGCACGCGACGTACGTGATATGGGAGCGGCAGTTGTGGTGATGGCATTCGACGAGAGTGGCCAGGCTGTAACTTTCGAACGCCGTACAGAAGTGTGCGCACGTGCATACCGGCTGCTTGTGGATAAGGCCGGAATAAAGCCGCAGGACATAATTTTCGACCCCAATGTGCTCGCTGTAGGTGCTGTAGTCGATAGCGGCGATGGCACTACGGACCCCGATGAACTTATGCAGAGCCGGCGCTCAGCTCTTGATTTCCTGCGTACGATAGAATGGATAAAGGAAAACCTCCCCGGAGCTAAGGTAAGCGGCGGCATAAGCAATCTGTCGTATGCTTTCCGCGCCAACAAGTATGTGCGCAAGGCGATGCACAGCATATTCCTCCACCATGCCATCAGGCTCGGCATGGACATGGCCATTGTAAACGCTGCCGAAGCTATTCCTGTCGATGACATACCATCAGACCTACGCGAGGCTATCGACGACCTGTTGCTGTGTCGCCGCGACGATGCCACCGAGAGGCTTATGGAGATTGCCACGGAGATGATGGATTCGCAGGGACCATCTGCCGGGGCTACTGCCGCAGGAAAAAATGATGCAGCCGCGATGACTCCTTCGCAGAAGCTGCAAAAAATGGTAGAGCGCGGAATGACAGAGGGCATTGAGGCGGTGCTTGCCGAGGTTCTTGCCGAGTATGGGGGGCGCCCGTCGGCAGTCATTGACGGGCCGCTGATGAAGGGCATGGACCATGTAGGCACAATGTTTGGCGAGGGTCGCATGTTTCTGCCCCAGGTAGTAAAGAGTGCTCATGCTATGAAGCGTGCTGTAGAGTGGCTCACTCCGTATATCGAATCGGAGTCGAAGCGAGCCTCGGCCGACTCCGGTGAGGCTGCATCGCGCCGCCAGGCTATGGTAATCGCTACCGTCAAGGGCGATGTACACGACATCGGTAAGAATATCGTGGCGACTGTGTTGCGCTGCAATGGCTTGGAAATAATCGACCTTGGTGTAATGGTGCCTGCGCAGGATATTGTAGACCGCGCGATTGCTGAATCCGCCGTGTTGATAGGTCTGAGCGGACTGATTACTCCTTCGCTTGAAGAAATGTGCGGTGTCGCACGACTTATGGAAGAGCGTGGGCTTACAATTCCGCTGCTTATAGGTGGCGCCACCACTTCGGCTGTGCATACGGCGGTGAAGATTGCTCCATGTTATTCCGGACCGGTAATCCACACCCGCGATGCTGCGATGCTCCCGTCGGTAGTCAAGTCGCTGCTGAATGACGATACCCGCGATTCTTTCGTGAAGGATAATGCCGAGGCGCAGCGAAAACTGCGGGAAGATTACGAGGCCGAGCAGTCGCGTCGTCGTTCAAAAGCCTCCGGTATTGCCATATCCCCACAAAAAGCATTGGAGATGCGTCCGGCATGGGATTTCCCTGTCGTGCGTCCGGCATGCCAGGGTGTGACTGATGTAAGGATTCCTGTTGCAGAGGCGCGCAGGCTTATCAATTGGCGCGCATTCATGACAGCATGGGGGCTTGACGCCTCGCTGTCGGCTGTCGCGGAGATTCAAGGCTGCGATCATTGCCGCGCCCAGTGGCTGGCATCCGTACCGCAGCAACGTGTGGCTAAAGCCGCCGAGGCCATGCAGCTTGCCAAGGAAGCACGTGTGGCACTTGATTATATCGAGCGGACATTGCTCCCAGATGGTATTACAGCGCGTGTAGCACTACTTCCTGCCGGTAGCCGCGGTGATGATATTATAATCGAGTCGGGAGATGAAGAGCTGACCTTCCCTACACTGCGTCGTATGCCGTCGACACCAGGTGACACTTCCATGGCCCTTTCCGACTTTATATCTCCTGTTTCGCAGGATGGACGCATGGTGGATTATGCTGGGCTCTTTGCAGTCACTACTGGCAATGAAGTGGAATCGAGGGCCGCAATGCTTAAGGAGCGCGGTGATGACTACCATTCGCTTCTCTACCGCATTCTTGCCGACCGCCTTGCAGAGGCTGCGACCGAATGGCTCCACTGGTATGTGCGCACATCACTGTGGGGATACGCTCCCGGCGAAGCTATGCCTAAGGGTGCTCTCGCCGACAACTCATACCGCGGCATCCGCCCGGCTTTCGGCTATCCCAGTCTCCCCGACCAGTCGTTGATATTCATTGCCGACAAGGTGCTCCACTATGCATCTATGGGAATAACCCTGACAGAAAATGGAGCGATGCATCCTGCGGCCTCGACTTCAGGATTGTTGTTCTCTCACCCGGAGAGCCGCTACTTTGTGGTTGACCGTCTTGACGCCATGCGGCTGTCGGACTATGCATCACGCCGTGGCATTACTCTATCCGACCTTTCCCGTTTTCTTCCAGGGCTGTAAATGTGACCGTTGGTCATACCGTGTAAAAATCACCCCGGTTAAAGTCTACAGCCTTTAACCGGGGTAAATTTGTATTGGGATATTATCGGAATATGCTTTTACAATTTGCTAATGTCATCCCAGGCAGGATAGATATCTAAAATCGTGAGGTTGCCATCGCAGTTGCAGGCCTTCACTGGTATGACTGTCTCTTCCTCTTTTATGGTAGGATTCCAGTTGTATTTAACCAGGTACCAATTGTCTTTATATGGCTCGACGGTCAGGGTCTCAATCATATTCTGACAGACGTCCTGTGCATAGATTATTGTGTCGGCTCCACATTCTTCACACCGCTCATTCAGTTTGTTTATCAGTTCAGGCGACATGTGAGCTTCTTTCAGGGCTATGTTTTTGGCATCATTACATAAGTCAAGATTAGTTATGTATGTGACATAGAAATCCTTCAGTTTCGCCTCACATTGTGCGAAAGAAGTCAGGGAAAGAAGTGAGAGGCTGACCACGAGGATTGTACGCAATGCATTCACAGGCAAGGTAGTGTTCAGAATTCATTGATTGCCGCGCGTATGGCCGAGAGACGGCGCAGAAGGGTGGGGAGCTGGTCGAGAGGCAGCATGTTGGCACCGTCGCTCTTGGCGCATGACGGATTGCGGTGGGTCTCGATGAACAGTCCGTCTACACCGGTGGCTATGCCTGCGCGTGCGATGGTCTCGATAAGGTCGGGGCGTACGCCGGTGACTCCTGCCGCCTGGTTGGGCTGCTGCAG
>NZ_JAIDKI010000097.1 GCF_029051885.1 Muribaculum sp. | reverse complement strand
GATAATGAATATATGACGAATGGTAGCGTTTATGGATGTTAAAATGTGTATCTGTAACTTTATGGGTGTATAAAAATACCGATGTGTCTGGAAAAGACACATCGGTAGATGCTATAGGGGAGAAACGTAGTATCAGAATTCGTAGTCAACACATGCGCGCTGATCTTTATGTCCGGCAAGAAGTGATGCGGCAGCAACGTGTGCCGGATGTTTGGCATATACATCTACGTCGGCCATAGTGGGAACCACTGCTGTCAGCACAACGTCCCATTGTTCGGCAGGATTCTGATTGATACCGACTTCCATGCTTTCAAGTACATCAATCTGTGCCGGGAGGGCGAGCAGCGCTTCTTTGAATTTTGTCGCTACCTCAAGGCGCTCTTCCTGAGTGCCGGTGAGTTTGAATGTTACGATATGCTTTACCATTGTTTATGATACTTATATGAATGACTGTTATTTTGCATAGAGTCGTTCGCGGGCAGTGGCTACGCGTTCATCGGTAATGTAGTCGTCATAGTCCATCATCTTGTCGATAATACCGTTGGGAGTGAGTTCGATGATACGGTTGGCCACGGTCTGGATGAACTCGTGGTCGTGCGATGCGAAGAGGACGTTGCCTTTAAATGACTGTAGAGTGTTGTTGAATGCCTGGATTGACTCGAGGTCGAGGTGGTTGGTGGGCGAGTCGAGTATGAGGGTATTGGCGTCAGTCATCATCATGCGGGCAATCATACAGCGCATCTTCTCGCCTCCGGAGAGTACCGATGCTTTCTTGAGCACTTCCTCGCCGGAGAAAAGCATTTTACCCAGGAATCCCTTGAGGTATATCTCGCTGGAATCGTTGCTCCACTGGCATAGCCAGTCGACAAGATTGAGGTCGGTATTGAAGAATTCCGAGTTGTCAAGCGGCAGATAGGCGGTAGTGATGGTCTGGCCCCAGTCGTATGTGCCGGCGTCAGCCTTACGGTTGCCGTTGATTATTTCGAACAGTGCTGTCATTGCGCGCGGGTCGCGGCTGAGGAACACCACTTTGTCATCTTTCTCAATCTGGAAATTCACGTCCTTGAACAGAAGTTCGCCATCGACAGAGGCTGTGAGGCCGTGTACTTCAAGAATTTTGTTGCCAGGCTCGCGCGATGGTGTGAAGATAATACCCGGATATCTGCGCGATGATGGCTGAATCTCCTCGACAGTAAGTTTTTCGAGCATTTTCTTGCGCGATGTGGTCTGTTTCGACTTGGCCACGTTGGCTGAGAATCGCTGTATGAATTCAAGCAGCTCCTTGCGCTTTTCTTCGGCTTTCTTGTTTTGCTGCTGCTGCTGGCGAAGGGCAAGCTGTGATGATTCGTACCAGAAGCTATAGTTGCCGGCAAACAGAGTCACCTTGTTGTAGTCGATATCCAGAGTGTGGGTACATACCGAGTCGAGGAAGTGGCGGTCGTGGGATACGACAAGCACAGTATTCTCAAATTTTGAAAGGTAATCCTCAAGCCATGCCACAGTGTCGAGGTCAAGGTCGTTGGTGGGCTCGTCGAGGAGCAGGTTGTCGGGATTTCCAAAAAGAGCCTTTGCAAGGAGCACACGTACTTTCTCATTACCGCTGAGGTCTTTCATGAGCATGTAATGCTTGTCTTCCTTTATGCCCAGACCGCTCAGCAGTGCGGCTGCGTCACTTTCGGCATTCCATCCTTCAAGTTCGGCAAATTTTTCCTCAAGTTCGGCTGCTCTTACGCCATCTTCGTCGGTAAAGTCGGCTTTCGCATATATAGCATCCTTTTCCTTAATGATAGCCCAAAGCACTGTGTGGCCCTGAAGTACGGTATCCATCACTGTGAACTCGTCAAATTTGAAGTGGTCCTGTTCGAGTACCGACATGCGTTCTCCGGGGCCTTGTGTCACGTTGCCGTGGGTCGGTGTGAGTTCGTCGCTGAGAATACGCATAAGGGTAGACTTTCCGGCGCCGTTAGCACCGATGATGCCATAGCAGTTGCCGGGGGTGAACTTCAGGTTAACATCCTGGAATAAAACGCGTTTGCCAAACTGTTGGCCGAGATTGTTTACCGCTATCATATTATGATGGTTGTACTTTTTATATATCTGCTTGAAAATTCGGGTGCAAAGGTACGCATAATTTCCCGAAAATCATAGCTTTTTTAATCAATCGGCTCCCTATGTGTATCCATAGTTCCGATAGATTACAGGAGTCATGGTATTTTTATAAAAAAGAGTTTCATGTAATGCATTGGTATAAGAAAAATAGTATATTTGCGGTGAGAATACTAATCTGTCACATCAATATAGTAATTATGAAGAAAAATTTACTTGCATTATTTACATTCGCTTTTGCCGGGTCGGTGTTTGTTTCGGCAGATGAATGGAATTCAATCGGGCAGGGTATCTATTATGAGGACCTGATGCCTGCACTTGACGCCACAATTGAAATAGGGCAGCACTGGACTGTCGATATCGAGGAGAATGCCCGGGTGAAGGGCCTTTATCGGTTTATCCCTTACCACAGGTATTCGCCCATTGCTGAATATCTTGAGGGGCCTGATGATACCTATATGATAGTTCATGCCGAGAATCCTGATAAAGTATGGATTGAGGATTTCGAGCCATATCCCGATTATGGTATCTTTTCATTCTCTCAGATGTGCGCCGAGACCGGCTGGGATGTATCGACAGAGTATAAGTATGGGACTCTATCTGACGGATGTATCAGTTTCCCTGACCGGTCGGTTGCTACTGTTGATATAATGAGTGAAGAGCAGGGCTGGATAAATACGACTGTCAACGGGCTGTTTAAAATCTATCTTCCGGGGGCAGGTGCTGTGACCGATGATTATGCGCTGTATATATCTTATGGATATTGCGGGGCGGACAATCGTGTGCCTGTGTCGCTTACGCTTGGCGGTGATGTTGCGGCGGTGAAGTATCTGCTGACCAAAGGACTTGTCGAAGAGGTCGACGCCGATTATCTCTCAAAAGTCGCTTCTGAAGGAATTACAGCCGAAGGCTCGGAGATTGTGGCTCAGCCTCAGTCGCGGGGTGTACACACTCTTGTTATTGTTACTCTTGATGCCGCTGGAGCACCTCGAGCAAGCAAGACGGCATATGTCTATGGCTCTGATGATGAGGAAGGAGAGTGGGAATCGCTTGGCATGACATGGTACAACGAATCGTTTGTTGCCGGATATTATGAGGAGATTCCCGAGCTTGAACTGAATGTGGAGATACAGAAACATAAGTCGGTTGCCGGATTCTACCGTCTGGTAAATCCGTATGCCGGTCATCCTTTCTGCACAAGTATCGGCCACAAAGGCCATAATCATTATATCTATATTCATGCCGAGGATCCCAAATGTGTATATATCGAGAACTCTCCGATAGGTACCGACTTCGGATACGGCGAGGGTCGCGTTACATCAACTGTCGCCAATTTGCTTGACAGCGGCATGTCAATGGCAGAAATCAAAGCTACAGGTGTTGAGTTTGGTACCTTTGAGGATGGCGTCATTGAGTTCCGCAACTGGGGACTATGGTATGGAGAGCGTGATTATTTCGATGGCGACTGGACTTCGACAGGTGAGCATTTCCGAGTGACAGTACCTTCTGGCGGTATGTCGGGAATCGATGGCGTTTCTGATACAGACAATGTTACACCGGAATATTTTAATCTTCAGGGGCTGCGTCTTCAGGATAAGCCTGGCGCCGGTGTGTTTATTGAGAAGCGGTCGGGCGAAAGTCGTAAAGTTATTATAAAATAAGCCTCCCGTTCCCCCATATTCATTAACGCTGAGTAACGGCTCTCTAAGAGCCAGTCTAACCAACAACAAAACGCCGTGTCGATTAAATCCGACACGGCGTTTTGTTGTTGGGAAAAGCGTTTTTACAGGTCGCGTACGGCGCGAACCGACATGCCTTGGGAGCGTTTGTCTTTGTTGACCTTAAATGTACGCTTGCCATTTATTATAAACATGTATTGTCCATAAAGTGTAGGGTAAAGCGAGAGGTCTGAGGCTGCTTTGCCTTTGGTTCCGAACCACATGCCTCCATAGGGATTGGCTTCCTGAAAATCACAACCTCCGGATGCATACGCACGTGTCCCGCAGGCCGGAAACCATTGTCCATCCTGCAATGCTCCCATATTTGTATCATCCCATGTCATGGAGGCGTATTTCATCCAATCGTAGGGTGTGACTCCGGATGCGTCGCTGACAGGGACTTTCCAACCGGGAGGGCAAGGATCATAGATAGATTTCTTTCCGCTCTCGCCACCCCAAAGGTCATCGTCGCTTGGTGCGGTCCAGTCGCCGGTAATGGGGTCGTTGAGCACGATTTCCTCGCCATATTCATCCATTTCTCCCGTATGATTATACGTCATGGCATAAAATGTCATGGGGTTGGCGATGGATTTGGCTATGGTTCCGTGGTATTCGGCCAAAGATATGAATGTCGGGAGCGCGTTGCCTTCTATGTCAAAGAGTGCAGCCTCGCCATCCATACCGTTGATGTAATTATAGTCATCATCCATCTTGGTAGGCCCGTTGGGAGCGGGGAACGGGTCTTTGCGTCCCCACTGATATACCATGCCATGTGTGCGGAATCCATCGGCGGGGGTAGCGCTCATGGCACCTAAATTTCGGTCCATGAATGTCCAGGTCGTGCCTGATGCTGCCGGGGTGGTGTATGCCGAGGCTTCCGGATCATAGTCAGTAATCCACAGGTGCCAGCTCCATAGGGTGTTTCCATCGGTGTCAGTGGCGGCGATTACTGCATTTCCGCTTAGTTCACCGGTCCATGCGATAGCCATTTTCTGTCCCGGGGCATACTTTACGTCTTTAATCAGGCCGTTGGTGTCTGTCCATAGCAGACGGCATCCTGCTACCGCGCCGGTAGACTCTGTTGTGGAGTTGCCTTTGAAGGCAGTGCTGAATGCGACGGTAGTGCCGGGTTTTACAATGTAACAGTTGGCTGTTTCGTCGGCCGATAGGTCGACAGCATCCTCAGGGACTGTTATTTCAATTGGATCGATAATGAATAATGTGTCATCATTATCATTGCCACAGGCTGAAAAAGACAGATAAAATGCTGTAGCGACAAGCGATGTGATAAATCTGGTAATTCTCATTCTTTTGTTAATGATTTGGTTGATAATTTGTCAAAATTAAACAAAAGAATTGATTTTCACAACTGATTGCTATTGATTATGCTTGTGGTCATGCATTTTGCTGTCGAGCCAGGAGAATATGGTGCGGTATGTGGCCTCGCGTATTCCCGGAGCTGAGCGTACGAGGTCGTGAGTGCCGCCTTTGACTGTCGCCTCGGTGATGTCGGGTCCCAGGCGGCGTCCGTAGCGTGATATGTCAGCGACATCGAGCACGGTGTCGGAGCTGTCGCGCAATGATGCCCGGTCACCTTTTCGGTATGTGCGGTCACTGTGCATCAGAAGTATCGGGACACGTATGTCTGAGTGATTCTGCACGGCATCATGCGCTTTGTCGACGGCACGTATCCATCCGGCATTGATGGCAGGCCATTCTACCGGTTTCCAGTCATTATCGATAGTCCAGGTGGCATCTTCAGTCCGCGTGGAGCCGGTTGGGACATAAGCAGCGCTTTTGCCTGGCATTGCAGTAAGGCTCGGCCACCATTGTCCGACGCATTGCATTGCCGGTATGAGTAATTTCTCCTGGATTTTGCTTTGATTCCAATCGAGAAACGGACTGTTGAGTACCAGTGCGCGTATGGCCGTGTCGGGATGCTCGTTCATGTAGAGCGATGTGGTCAGGCCGCCTGTAGAGTGCCCCACCAGTACGATTGAGTCGATGCCATTGCGCTTCATATCGGTTATGGCAGAGTCTATGTCGGGGAAGTATTCGCGCATGTCGCGTATGTCGAAGCGTGGGTCGCCGGGGCGCAGCGAACGTCCGTATCGACGAAGGTCGACGGCATAGAAATGGTAGCATGAGTCGGCAAAGCGCCGTCCCATGTCATCCTGCAGGAAGTAGTCGTTATAGCCATGCACGTATAATACTCCCCGCCGCGAACCGGGACATCGGGCGAGTTTGCGCACGATAGTTGACCGTACGTCACCGTCGTAGTCGGTGCCTTGATCGACAGTGCGGGCCTCATAGTCGGGAAACAGAGAGTCGGGTTGCCATCCGGATGCAAATGCCGAGGAGCACGCGAGCAACGCTATGGGTATAATGTGGTGAAGTTTCATAAAAATACATAAAAAAGGAGCATAGCTCATTAATGATATAATGAACTATGCTCCGATATTGTTTGGTCGGAATCCTTTTTAGAGTGATAGGATTTCTTTGATTTTCTCATAGGCCAAGGTGATTCCGTCCTTGTTCTTGCCTCCTGCCTGTGCGAATCCGGGCTGACCGCCACCGCCGCCTTGTATCAGTTTGGCAGCTTCGCGTACGGTGGTCGATGCATTGAGACCCTCTTTTACAAGATCATCTGTAATCATCACCGTGAGAAGCGGCTTGCCGGAGGGATCGACTGTGGCGCCGACGAATACTGTGTGTTCGGGCGATTTGGCACGTACTGCAAATGCCACACCCTTGGCTACTTCCGGCAGACGGATTCCTGTCAGTTCTACGACTTTTGTGCCGTTGATGTCGCGTGCTGATGCAATCAGCTTGTCTGTGAGATTGTTTATGCGTTCGGTGAAGTATTCTTCAGCCTGACGGCGCAGTTCGGCATTCTCTTCGATAGACTTATGCAGGGCCTGGATAAGGTTGGGAGCATTGTTGAACATTGCCGAAATCTCCTTCATCGTGTTGTTGACGTTGTTGATGGCTTCTTCAACACGTTCGCCGGTGATAGCTTCTATACGGCGTATGCCTGCGGCGATACTGCTTTCGGAGATAATTTTAATCATACCGATATTGCCGGTATTTTCTACGTGTGTGCCACCGCAGAGCTCGATTGACGAGCCGTAGCGGATTACACGCACTTCATCTCCATACTTTTCGCCGAAAAGGGCCATCGCACCCATTTCACGAGCCTTGTCGATAGGTACGCAACGGTGTTCGTCGCGGGGGATAGCGCGTCGAACGGCTTTATTGGCAAGTTTTTCTACTTTCTCGATTTCTTCGGGAGTGAGTTTCTGGAAGTGGGAGAAGTCGAAGCGCAGCACATCGGGCGATACATACGAGCCGCGCTGCTCTACGTGTGAGCCGAGTACTTCGCGCAATGCTGCGG
>NZ_JAIDKI010000096.1 GCF_029051885.1 Muribaculum sp. | reverse complement strand
GAAGCATATGACCCGACCGCAGAATTGTCGCGTTTCCATTTCCCCTCCATCGATTTGCTGAATGAGATACCGGAACCACAGGTGAGCGTCGACCACCAGGAGATGGAAGAAAACAAAGAGCGCATCAAGGCCACTCTCGCCAACTACCAGATTCCGATTTCTCACATCAAAGCTACCGTAGGCCCTACAGTCACTCTTTATGAGATAGTACCTGCCGAAGGTGTGCGCATCGCAAAAATAAAACGCCTGGAAGATGACATTGCCTTAAGCCTGGCCGCTCTCGGCATTCGCATCATAGCACCTATCCCCGGCAAAGGAACCATCGGCATCGAGGTCCCGAACAAAGAGGCGCAGATGGTACCGGTTCGCTCGATTATCGGCTCACGAAAATTCCAGGAGTGCAAATACGACCTCCCGATGGCTATGGGAGCCACTATCTCAAAAGACATTTTCATAGCCGACCTTACCAAAATGCCACATGTACTCGTGGCAGGCGCAACCGGCCAGGGTAAATCAGTAGGCCTCAACGTAATCATTGCATCGTTACTCTACAAGAAGCATCCGTCGGAATTGAAGTTCGTGCTCGTTGACCCCAAGATGGTAGAGTTCAGCCTCTATTCAAAACTGGAGAAGCACTATCTGGCCAAACTGCCCGGCGAAGAGGAGCCGATAATCACAGACCCTATGAAAGTAGTGGCAACCCTCAACTCTTGTTGTCTTGAGATGGACAACAGATATGCCCTGCTTAAGGAAGCCAATGTCCGCACGATAAAAGAGTATAATGCCAAATTTATCCAACGCCGCCTGAGTCCCGAAAAAGGACATCGTTATCTCCCATACATCGTAATGGTAGTCGACGAGTTCGGCGACCTTATCATGATGGCCGGCAAAGAAGTCGAACAGCCTATAGCCAGAATCGCCCAGAAAGCGCGCGCAGTAGGAATGCACATGATTCTTGCCACACAACGCCCGTCGACCAACGTTATTACCGGTATCATAAAAGCCAACTTCCCCGGGCGCATAGCATTCAGAGTAAGTCAGATGGTCGACTCTCGCACTATCCTTGACCGTCCCGGAGCCAACCAGCTGATTGGCAAAGGCGACATGCTGTTCTCATTCAATGGCGAGATTGACCGTGTGCAGTGTGCGTTTATAAGCACTGAAGAAGTAGAAAACATTGTCGAGTCGATACATGAGCAGATTGGCTACAGTGAGGCATACCCACTGCCCGAGTATATACCCGATGGCGATGCCGTAGCAGGAGCTATCACTCAGGGCAACGAGCACGACCCGCTATTCGAAGAAGCCGCACGGTTCATCGTATCATCAAACACAGCCTCAACATCATCGCTGCAACGCCGCTACAACATCGGATACAACCGCGCCGGACGACTGATGGACCAGATGGAAGCCGCAGGATTCGTAGGTCCGGCATCCGGAGCAAAACCTCGCCAGGTACTCATCGACTCACTCCAGCTCGAACGCATGCTTGAAATAATGTCATGATGAAATATTACAAATCCTACATATTGTCCATAGCCATTTCTGCTATGACATTGTTAGCCATACCCGCAGTTGCAGCCTCGCCTGCAACCACGGCATTGAACGGACATCAGATTCTTGAACGCACTACGTCAAAAATCGGCAAGGCCCGCTGCATAACCACGTCATTCTCAATGACAGCAAATGGTCAGACAGCAAAAGGGACACTGAAAATGTCAGGTGACAAGTTCTTCCTCACTCTACCTAACGCACGTATATGGTACGACGGACGCACACTATGGTCGCTCGACAGTTCCACCAAGGAGGTCAACATCTCAGAGCCTATGCCTGAAGAACTCGCTCAGGTCAATCCGATGATAATAATATCATCCATGCTTAATGCCTCTACCCCGCGACAGATGAAAGGCACAGCCAAGGATTATTCCTTACACGTCACGCCCAAGGCATCACAGCACCTCGCGTTTACAAGCGCCATAATTGATGTGGACAAAAAAACGTTTCTCCCCTCGCGTATAGTCCTGACTCTCGACTCCGGACAGACGGTCACACTAAACACCAACAACGTCGACCTCACCACAAACCATCCGGCATCGACCTTTGTTTTCAATAAGAATGACTATCCGGGATATGCCCTGATTGATTTGCGCTGATTTATATCATTATTTATAACCACGATTCAAAATATTGCACCTATGAGTGATACTACTAAATGCCTTATAATCGGCTCCGGTCCGGCAGGATATACCGCAGCTATATATGCAGCCCGCGCCAACATGGCTCCAATAATATATGAAGGTCTGCAACCGGGAGGGCAGCTTACTACTACTTCTGAGGTGGAAAACTTCCCCGGCTATCCCGAAGGAGTAATGGGAGCACAGCTCATGGAGGACTTAAGAAAGCAGGCTGCGCGTTTTGAGGCCGACATACGTACAGGAGTAATATCCAAAGTTGATTTCTCGTCGCGCCCGTTCCACGCGACAGCCGATGATGGCACTGAAATCGAAGCCGACACTGTCATAATAGCAACCGGCGCTTCAGCCAAATATCTTGGTCTTGAGGATGAGGTACGTTACTCTGGCCTGGGTGTATCGGCATGCGCTACATGCGACGGATTCTTCTATCGCGGCCGCACTGTAGCAGTCGTAGGCGGTGGTGATACAGCCTGCGAAGAGGCATATTATCTGAGTGGTCTTGCAAAAAAGGTATACCTCATTGTACGCAAAGACTACCTCCGCGCCTCTAAAGTAATGCAGAAGCGCGTCATTGATAAAGAGAATATCTCGATTCTTTTCAACACCCAGACTCTTGGTCTGTTCGGAAACGAATTTGTTGAAGGCGCTCATCTTATCGAATATGCCGGCACCGAAAAAGAGCACAAATTCGATATCGACATCGACGGATTCTTCCTCGCAATCGGGCATAAGCCGAATACCGATATATTCAAGTCACAGATTGAACTTGACGAGCAGGGATACATAAAGACCGAAGGCAATACCCAGGCCACAAGTGTGCCCGGAGTATTTGCAGCCGGTGATGTTGCCGACCCCAATTATCAGCAGGCAATTGTTGCCGCAGGCTCCGGTTGCCGTGCGGCTCTTGATGCAGAACATTTTCTCATGGAGCACCAACAATAGCAAGACATAATAGGAAATATAATCCACACTTCATAAAATCGCCATGGCATTAGCTATGGCGATTTTGCTATTTAGAGCTTCTTAATAATAAGACCCCGTTCACCAATATTTGTTAACGCTGGGGCGGTCAAGCGTCGTGCAGATGTGTTCGCGCAGTGAGGGAGC
>NZ_JAIDKI010000095.1 GCF_029051885.1 Muribaculum sp. | reverse complement strand
ATTCGCACTTCGGCAGGCTTCTTGGTGATAGGCGTGTCGGGGAATAGGCGGATCCACACCTGGCCCTGACGCTGCATGTAGCGTGTAACGGCGATACGTGCGGCCTCAATCTGTCGGCCGGTGATCCATTTCGACTCAAGTGTCTTGATGCCGAACGAGCCGAAGGCAAGCTGGTTGCCACGCTGGGCGTTGCCTTTCATGCGGCCCTTCTGGGAACGGCGGAACTTGGTTTTCTTAGGCTGTAACATTGTGATTTAGTTTGCGGATTTTAACGATTGTTTTTGGGCTTGCGGAAACCACGGTCGCGACGTTCGCGGCGTTCACCGCCGTTGTTGCGGGGACCCTTCTCGTTGTTGGCGAAAGAGGGTGCGAGCTCACGCTTGCCATATACTTCGCCACGGCAGATCCATACCTTCACGCCTACTACACCTACCTTGGTGTGTGCTTCGACAAGAGCATAGTCGATGTCGGCACGGAGGGTATGAAGGGGAGTACGGCCTTCCTTGAACATTTCGCTGCGGGCCATTTCGGCGCCGTTGAGACGGCCGCTGACCTGCACCTTGATGCCTTCGGCACCGGCGCGCATGGTTGAAGCAACTGCCATCTTCACGGCACGACGGTAGGCGATTTTGCCTTCGATCTGGCGTGCGATATTGGCAGCAACAATCTGTGCATCGAGTTCGGGGCGCTTTACCTCATAGATATTGATCTGCACGTCTTTTTCGGTGATCTTCATGAGCTCTTTCTTGAGCTTGTCGACATCCTGGCCGCCCTTGCCGATGATGAGGCCGGGACGTGATGTGCAGATTGTGATTGTGATGAGCTTCAGGGTACGCTCGATTACGATGCGTGAAACGCTTGACTTGGCGAGACGGACCTCCAGGTATTTGCGGAGCTTGGAATCCTCGAGCAGGTTGTCGCCATACTTTTTGCCGCCATACCAGTTGGAGTCCCAACCGCGGATGACGCCTAAGCGGTTGCTAATCGGATTAACTTTCTGTCCCATCTCTTATTTGTCTTCTTTAGTTGTTTTGTTGTCGATAGTGTCTACGTAGAGGGTAACGTGGTTGGCACGCTTGCGGATGCGGTAGCCGCGGCCCTGGGGAGCGGGACGCAGACGCTTGAGCATCGGGGCGGGACCTACGAAGATTGTTGATACGTAGAGCTCGCCGTTCTCGGCCTTGCGCTCGTTTTTGGCCTCCCAGTTGGAGATTGCGCTGAGGAGGCACTTGCGCAGGCGGGCTGCAGCCTCTTTGTTAGAGAATTCGAGGAGACCCAGAGCACGGAACACCTCTTTGCCGCGAATCATGTCTACGACGAGGCGCATCTTGCGGGGGGACGAGGGTACATTGAGGAGCTTGGCGAAAGCCTGGCTCTTCTGGGCTTCCTTCCTTAATTCGGCGGATTGTCTTTTTCTTACACCCATTGTATTGAATTTCTTTTTCTTGTCAAAAAAACTGTTATATCAATGGCCCGTGTATTATTTCTTGCGGTTGCCCGAGTGACCGCGGAATGTGCGGGTGGGGGCAAATTCGCCAAGTTTATGTCCTACCATGTTTTCAGTTACATAGACAGGGATAAACTTGTTGCCATTGTGTACTGCGAAAGTGTGGCCAACAAACTCGGGGGCTATCATCGAAGCGCGGCTCCAAGTCTTGATTACAGACTTCTTGCCGGATTCCTCCATAGCTGCGACCTTCTTTTCGAGCTTAACGCTGATATAAGGGCCTTTTTTCAGTGAGCGACTCATAGTTGCTTAATTAATCAGATTACTTTTTTCTTCTTTCAATAATGTACTTCGAAGAGTGCTTCTTCGGTGCACGAGTCTTGAGACCCTTTGAGTACAGACCCTTGCGAGAACGGGGATGGCCACCTGATGCACGACCTTCGCCACCACCCATGGGGTGATCGACAGGGTTCATGACTACGCCGCGGTTGCGGGGACGGCGACCGAGCCAGCGTGAACGGCCGGCCTTGCCTGAACGCTCGAGGGAGTGCTCGCTGTTGCCAACAACACCTACAGTGGCGCGGCATGCAGAGAGGATCTTGCGGGTTTCTCCAGAAGGTAATTTGATAATAGCATATGTGCCTTCACGCGAGATAAGCTGCGCGAAAGTGCCGGCTGAACGGGCCATGAAAGCGCCCTGGCCGGGACGAAGCTCAATGCAGTGGATGAGAGTACCGACGGGGATTTTGTTGAGGGGGAGTGTGTTGCCTACTTCGGGGGCAACGTCCTGGCCGCTGACAACAGTCTGACCTACTTCAAGGCCGTTGGGGGCGATGATGTAGGACTTAGAGCCGTCGACATAGTAGAGAAGGGCGATGCGGGCCGAACGGTTGGGATCGTACTCGATCGACTTAACTACTGCGGGAACACCGTCTTTGTTTCTCTTGAAGTCGATGACGCGGTATTTGCGTTTGTGGCCACCGCCCATGTAGCGGTTGGTGAGATGACCTTCGGCGTTGCGGCCGCCGGTCGATTTCTTGCCGACTGTAAGAGATTTTTCTGGCGCAGTGGCAGTGATTACACCCTTGAATACGCCAATAACCTTGTGTCTTTGCCCCGGTGTGGTGGGCTTGAATTTTCTTACTGCCATTTTTTAGAGATTGCTGTAGTAATCAATAGTCTCGCCATCAGCGATTGTGATGATAGCTTTCTTGTAGTCCGAAGTAGCGCCCTTGATGATACCTGTGCGGGTGTAGCGTGAGCGGTTCTTGCCACGGACTATCATGGTGTTTACCTTGACAACATGTACGCCGTAGAGCTTTTCGACCATATCCTGGATCTGATACTTGTTGGCTTCGGGGGAAACACGGAAAGTGTAGCGATTGAGCTTCTCTGTGAGCTTAGTCGCCTTTTCAGTAACGATGGGAGTCAGTTCAAATTCCATTGCTTAAATCCTCCTATGTTGTTTAAAGGTTGTTAATAACTTCGAGGCAACCCTCGGTGAGGATGATTGCCTTATTGTTGAGCAGGGCATAGGTGTTAACATCCGATGCGGTAATGATTTGTGCGCCCGGAATATTACGAGCTGACAAATATACGTTTTTATTGTGGTCCTTTAAAACGAGGAGGATTTTTTTGCCGTCAACTTTAAGATTCTTAACAACGTTTAAGAAATCTTTAGTCTTGGGAGCCTCGAAATTGAAGTCTTCCACAACAATTATCTGGTTGTCCTGTGCCTTGTATGTAAGAGCAGAGCGACGGGCGAGAGCCTTGAGCTTCTTGTTGAGCTTGAAGCGATAGTCGCGGGGACGGGGACCGAATACGCGGCCACCGCCTACGAGTACGGGCGAGTTGATGTCACCGATACGGCTGCCGCCGCCACCCTTCTGCTTGTGGAGCTTGCGGGTAGAACCGGAAACTTCGCTACGCTCTTTTGACTTGTGTGTGCCCTGACGCTGGTTGGCGAGGTACTGCTTTACATCGAGATAAACGGCTTGCTCGTTGGCTTCGATGGCGAACACGGCATCGTTGAGCTGAGCTTTACGGCCGGTGTCTTCTCCGTTTACATTTAATATTGCGAGTTCCATTATTTCTCAATTAATACGATTGAACCTTTACTTCCGGGTACAGAACCCTTGATCAACAGCAGGTTGTTTTCGGGGATAACCTTAAGCACCTGGAGGTTTTGCACGGTAACGCGCTCGTTGCCCATGTGGCCGGCCATGCGCATGCCCTTGAATACCTTTGCGGGGTAGGAGCAGGCACCGATTGAACCGGGCTTGCGGAGACGGTTGTGCTGGCCGTGAGTTGCCTGGCCGACACCGCCGAAGCCGTGACGCTTAACAACACCCTGGTAGCCTTTACCCTTTGATGTGCCGACGATGTCGACAAAGTCAGCTTCACTGAAGAAGTCTACGCTGATGGTGTCGCCGAGGTTGTATTCTCCCTCGAAACCTTTGAACTCGGCCAAGTGGCGCTTGGGTGTCACACCGGCTTTCTTGAAGTGGCCCTGCATAGGCTGGGTGGTGTGCTTCTCCTTCTTGTCCTCGAAACCGAGCTGAAGGGCTGCATAACCGTCTTTTTCCACTGTCTTAACCTGAGTAACGACACAAGGACCTACTTCGATAACAGTGCACGGCACGTTCTTGCCGTCGGCACTGAATACGGATGTCATTCCGATTTTCTTTCCTAATAATCCTGGCATTTCTCTTGTTTGTTAAAAAAGTAATTTGATTGCTTTTTGAGTTTCTTTGAAAAGGAAGCCCCTTGCCCCTTCCGGGGCCGGGAACCTCCATTTTAGTCTCTTTTTCTCTGCTGTAGATTAAACCTTAACCTCAACCTGAACACCGCTGGGGAGCTCGAGCTTCATCAGAGCGTCGATAGTCTTTGCCGACGAGTTGTAGATGTCGATAAGACGCTTGAATGATGAGAGCTGGAACTGCTCGCGTGATTTCTTGTTGACGAAAGTCGAACGGTTGACGGTGAAGATACGTTTGTGAGTGGGCAGGGGTATGGGGCCGCTGATCACCGCACCGGTAGCCTTGACTGTCTTTACGATCTTCTCAGCCGACTTGTCGAGCAGGTTGTGGTCGTACGATTTTAGCTTGATACGAATTTTCTGGCTCATATTCTTAAGTAAGTATTTGTTCTGAGATTATTTTAGAAGATCCACACGGCCCTGGCACTCGGTGAGAACGTTCTTGGCGATTGCGTTCGACACTTCTGCATAGTGGCTGAAAGTCATTGTGGAGGTTGCGCGTCCGGAGGTGATTGTACGGAGGGCTGTCACATAGCCGAACATTTCGGCGAGAGGAGCCTTGGCCTTCACGATGCGTGCGCCGGAGCGGCTTGTCTCCATGCCTTCTACCTGGCCGCGACGCTTGTTGAGGTCACCGATTACATCACCCATGCTCTCTTCGGGGGTAACAACCTCTACCTTGAAGATAGGCTCGAGGAGCACGGGACCGGCCTTTTCCGAAGCCTTCTTGAAGGCCTGGATTGCGCAGAGCTCGAATGAGAGCTGGTCGGAGTCGACGGGGTGGAACGAACCGTCGATTACAGTTACTTTCAGACGATCGAGGGGATATCCTGCGAGCACGCCGTTCTTCATAGCGGTCTGGAAGCCCTTCTGAATCGAGGGGATGAATTCCTTGGGGATGTTACCGCCCTTAACTTCGTCGACGAACTGGAGTGCTCCTTCGAAATTGTCGTCGGCAGGCTCAACGCGTACGATGATGTCGGCAAACTTACCGCGACCACCGGTCTGCTTCTTGAATACCTCACGGAGTTCAACAGGCTTGGTGATGGCTTCCTTGTAGGTAACCTGGGGACGACCCTGGTTGCACTCTACCTTGAACTCACGCTTCAGACGGTCGATAATGATATCGAGGTGAAGCTCACCCATACCGGAGATAACGGTCTGGCCGGTCTCTTCGTTGGTCTCAACGCGGAATGTGGGGTCCTCTTCAGCGAGCTTCTGAAGACCTACGCCGAGCTTGTCGAGGTCCTTCTGAGTCTTGGGCTCAACGGCGATTCCGATAACGGGTTCGGGGAATTCCATAGCCTCGAGCACGATAGGAGCGTTTTCGTCGCAGAGGGTGTCGCCGGTGCGGATATCCTTGAAGCCTACGCCTGCGCCGATATCGCCGCAACCGATTTTCTCCATGGGGTTCTGCTTGTTGGAGTGCATCTGGAAGAGACGGCTTACGCGCTCTTTCTTGTCGGAGCGGGTGTTGAGCACATAGCTTCCGGCAATCATGTCGCCTGAGTAGACGCGGAAGAATGTCAGACGGCCTACATAGGGGTCGGTGGCAATCTTGAATGCGAGAGCACACATGGGTGCGTCGCTTGAGGGTTCGCGGGTCTCAATCTTTTCGGGATCATCTACGGCATGGCCTTCTACAGCGCCCGAGTCAACAGGGCTGGGGAGGAATGCGCAGACGTCGTCGAGAAGACACTGCACGCCTTTGTTCTTGAACGAAGAACCGCAAATCATCGGAACGATTTCCATTGCAAGAGTAGCCTTGCGGAGGGCACGACGCACTTCGTCCTCGGTGATTGTAGAGGGGTCGTCGAAATATTTTGCCATGAGGTCGTCGTCGAATTCGGCGATCTTCTCAAGCATCTTGTCGCGCCATTCCTCGGCCTCGGCCTGAAGGTTGGCGGGGATTTCCTCTACAGAGTAGTCAGCGCCCATGCTCTCGTCGTGCCAGAAGATGGCCTTCATGAGAATGAGGTCGACAACACCCTTGAATGATTCTTCAGCACCGATAGGTATCTGGATGGGGCAGGGATTGGCACCGAGCACATCCTTTACCTGGCGTACAACCTCGAAGAAGTTGGCGCCCGAACGGTCCATCTTGTTTACATAACCCAGACGGGGAACGTTGTATTTGTCGGCCTGACGCCATACGGTCTCAGACTGGGGCTCAACACCGCCTACAGCGCAGAATGTAGCGACTGCGCCGTCAAGCACACGGAGTGAACGTTCTACCTCTACGGTGAAGTCAACGTGTCCCGGGGTGTCAATAAGGTTGATTTTATACTTGTCGCCGGCATATTTCCAGAATGCAGTGGTAGCGGCTGAAGTAATGGTAATACCACGTTCCTGCTCCTGAGCCATCCAGTCCATGGTAGCGGCACCGTCGTGTACCTCACCAATCTTATGAGTCAGACCGGTATAGAAGAGGATACGCTCCGATGTGGTGGTCTTACCGGCGTCAATATGGGCCATAATGCCGATATTGCGGGTATATTTGAGATGTTCGTCTTTAGTAGCCATTTGATTGCTTCGTTAAAAAAGTAAATCGTTGTGTCAGCGGGGAAATCAGAAGCGGAAGTGAGCGAATGCGCGGTTGGCTTCGGCCATCTTGTGCATGTCTTCTTTGCGCTTGAATGCGCCACCCTGCTCATTGTAAGCGTCCACAATCTCGGCAGCGAGCTTGTCGGCCATAGTCTTGCCGCCACGCTTGCGAGCATAAAGAATCATATTTTTCATCGAGATCGACTCCTTGCGGTCGGGACGGATTTCGGTAGGTACCTGGAAGGTGGCACCGCCCACGCGGCGCGACTTCACTTCCACCTGAGGAGTAATGTTTTCGAGAGCCTTCTTCCAGATTTCGAGGGCAGATTTCTCCTCATTGGGCAGCTTAGACTTCACAGTCTCAAGTGCGGAATAGAAAATAGTGTATGAGGTGTTCTTTTTGCCATCATACATCAGATGGTTGACGAACTTTGATACTCTTACGTCGTTGAAAACGGGATCGGGGAGGACCACACGTTTCTTTGGCTTAGCTTTTCTCATTTGTTTAATTGTTGTTGTTTTTGGTTGCTTGGCAGCTTTTTGAATCTTCAACTCGGCACTCTTGCCGGGTTTACTCAACCGTTGTTGCTAATTCCAATAAATCAAAAACGGAGTTGTTGGTGTTAAACTGGGTTTTCTTTACCCGGATCAGCTCAGACTCAGACTATTATTTCTTACCTTTTGCTGCACCGGCTTTGGGACGCTTGGCTCCATACTTAGAGCGACGCTGTGTGCGGTCCTTAACGCCCGATGTATCGAGAGTACCGCGAACGATGTGGTAACGCACACCGGGGAGGTCCTTAACACGACCGCCGCGTACGAGAACAATCGAGTGTTCCTGGAGGTTGTGACCTTCGCCGGGGATGTAGGAGTTAACCTCCTTGCCGTTGGTGAGGCGCACACGGGCAACCTTACGCATTGCCGAGTTAGGCTTTTTGGGGGTGGTGGTGTAGACACGTACGCACACGCCACGACGCTGGGGACAGCTGTCGAGAGCAGGCGACTTGCTCTTGTCTACGAGAGCTACACGTCCTTTTCTTACTAATTGCTGAATTGTAGGCATCTTAGTGTTTTGTTTGTTAATTTATTGGTTGTCGTTCTGTTTTGTCGTTGCAAGTTAGCATTCACGCACGTGTATTATCTGCTGACACACAGCAGTTTGAATACAACAATACGCATCTTGCTCTCAAAAACTGTGCAAAGTTAGCATTTAATCGACTAATATGCAAATATTTCCGAGTCAAATTAAATTTTATTTCCAATATAGTCAAAATGATACGGGAAAAATCAGGTTTGAAATCGCCACGGGCGACAAAACAGCAATAAACAAGGCCATATCTGCCAACATTCGACTGCGGCTCCGCGAAAAATTTTGTTATTTTACAAGAATGGCTTATCTTTGTGCTCATTAATATACGCGTAATGAAAGTAAAGATACACCGCGAGGGACTAAATATTCTAATCATCCTTCTTCTTATCTTACTGGTAATCAACATACCGGTATGGCTTTTCATACGCCCTGCCGCAATACCAGCCACATTCACATCGGTGTCGGCGATCATCTACCTGCTTGTGCTCAACTTCTTCCG
This sequence comes from Muribaculum sp., assembly GCF_029051885.1. Taxonomy (GTDB): domain Bacteria; phylum Bacteroidota; class Bacteroidia; order Bacteroidales; family Muribaculaceae; genus Muribaculum. The sequence continues at coordinate 7,776 of NZ_JAIDKI010000095.1, read as the reverse complement.
TTCGCCACGTCGACAATTCAGAGGCAATCCCGACAAGGTAGTCGTAGCCTCCGCCGACGGCAAAGTAGTAGCGCTTGAAGAAACCTTCGAGGACGAATATCTCCACTGCCGCTGTATCCAGCTGTCAGTATTCATGTCCGTGCTCAATGTCCATGCCAACTGGTTTCCGGTAGACGGCGAGGTGCTCTATGTAAAGCACCATTCAGGCCGCTTCCTCTCCGCATGGCTTCCAAAGTCAAGTACCGAAAACGAGCGCAGCACGGTAGCCATCCGTTCCGACGCAGGGCCTGTAGTGCTCATGCGCCAGGTAGCCGGAGCTCTCGCGCGCCGTATCGTCACCTATGCCCGCCCCGGAGAACGCGCGTCGATAGAGCAGCATATGGGATTTATCAAATTCGGCTCACGCATAGACCTCTACCTGCCCCTTGACGCGGAAATACTCGTCAAGCTCGGCGACAAGACTATCGGCGGAGTGACTGAAGTGGCCCGTCTGAAATAGAATCCACCCGACACAACGACCATCCCGCGCCGCGCCCCTACCCGACCGGTGCTATTCCCGAAAACGCATATAAGCATGTTACGCAGAATCATATCCCAGGTGCCCAATACCATCACCTGTCTGAGCCTATTTTTCGGAGCTATAGCCATAATAGCCTCGTTTCATTTCAATGACACAGTATGGGGTCTGCCCTGCTACCAGTGGGCGTTCATTTGCATAGGCATCGCCGCCGTATGCGATTTTCTCGACGGAGCGTCGGCACGCATGCTCCACGCATATTCCAATCTCGGCAAACAGCTCGACTCGCTCAGCGACCTGGTAAGTTTCGGAGTAGCGCCCGGCATGCTCGTGTACAACATGATGACTCTGCACGACGGCCCGGCATGGTTGCCGTTTGTGGCTATATTCATCCCGCTCATGGGCGAACTGCGACTGGCCCGCTTCAACATCGACGACCGTCAGACCACCTCGTTCCTCGGCATGCCGATTCCGGCCAACGCCATATTCTGGATCGGCGCGGTATCATGGATGACCATCCACGGCTACATCGGCCACTGGCCTATGGCAGTGCTCGTCGTGGCGATGTCGCTGCTGATGGTGGCCACACGCATCCACATGTTCTCCCTGAAGTTTAAAAACTTTGATTTCCGCGAAAATCTACGCCGCTACGTAATCATTCTCGCCGCTTTGTTGTTTGTAATATTTGAAGGCGTCCCCGGACTGGCTTGGACAATTCTCTTCTATCTCGTGCTATCGCTGCTCCCATCGCGCGCCTGAGCACCGAGCAGGCCTATAATCGGCGCCGCCAACAAAATCTCCACTATATCTGCTATATTTCTGCCTATGGTCATATTCAAAATGCTCATATTCACCCTGCTGATACTTGTACTCATACCGGTAGTCAAGTTAGGTGCCGCCATATTCCGCGCATACCGCCATGTAAAGCGGCAGACTGCGGCATTTGCCGGCAACAACAGGACATATGATACCGAAAGAGGAGATACAGGCAACACTTCCGGATACTCCGGGACGGCCAAGAGAAGGCGCGGCAGACGAGGCTACTCCCGGAAGATATTCCGCTCCGACGAGGGTGAATACGTGCGCTTCGAGGAAATCGAAGTAGACGTGACCCAGGAGCAGGAACGCCGTCGCAACTTAGGCAACACCACCTTCCGCATGGAAGAGCAGGTGAGCGATGCCGAGTGGACCGACCTCTGACCCCCTCCCCTACCCCACACCTGGACATAGCATTCATAGCCGAAGGTATTGGAACAATGTTCCTCGTGCTTCTGGCATGCGGCAGCGCAGTACTCGCCGGCCCGTCGATAGGGGGTTATGGTGTAGGAGTGATTACCACGATGTTGACCAGTCCGAGCGCGAGGCCTATGCCGATACCTGCAAATTTTCCCCATCCGACATTGGCGTCAGTGGCGCCGAGGATTATGAACACGAAGAAGAATGTGAACAATGCCTCCATGAGCAGTGCCATGCCCGATGTAGCACCCGGCTGCAGCACATTGGTGGTGAATTATCACTTGCCGTCGGGCCACGGGCAAGGCTTTCCGGTGGCGTTTACAATCGGGCGCATGGCACCGGCTTCGCGCAGCGCATTGCCAAGCTCTGCCGAGAGCGAGTCGACAAGCGCCGGCATGCGCTCGGCCATGTCGCGACTCTCGCTTATATCCTTGTCGATATTATACAGTTCTTTGCGACCTGTGGCGTAATTGTAAATCAGCTTCCACTCATTTTTACGGATGGCACAGTTCATGTCGATGCCCGGCCCGGCAAGCCCCCATATATGCGGATAGTTCCATATCAGCGCACGGTCGGCCGACGGGTCTCCGCTTCCGTCGATAAGCGGCAGAAAACTGCGTCCGTCTATGCGGTGGCCGTAATGGTCAGATTTGTCGGGGTCAATTCCGGCCATACCGATTATCGACGGATAGAAATCCTCGATTATCAGATACTTGCCGCACTCCGAGCCCGGAGGCGTATGCCCAGGCCAGCGGACAATCATCGGCTCACGTATGCCCCCTTCGAGCAGAGAACCCTTTCCTGAGCGGAGGGGAGCGTTCTGTGTATGCAGCTCGCCGTCGCGCCATCCGGATGATGCGGCCAGGCCGCCGTTGTCACTCATGAATATCACGATAGTATTATCGGCCTCTCCGCTGCGGTCAATCCAGTCGAGCAGATCGCCGAGACTCTTGTCCATACCCTCGACGAGCGAGGCATACGCCGCCTCCTTCTCCGAAAGCCCCCGGTCGATATGCTTCTGGAAGAAACGGGGGTCTCTGTCGATAGGGACATGCACGGCATAATGCGCCATGTACAGAAACCATGGCTGATTGTAGCGTCGGGCCTTGTCAAGCGCAGCAACGGCCTCACAGGTAAGCGCTTCGGTGGCAAATGTGCCGGTGCCCCAGTATTTCTCGAGATTCTCTATAGCGAAATCGGAGGTCTTGTTGCCATCCTTGTCATGGCCGTAGTTGGCCTCACTGAGATATGTTGCAAGACCGCCTATGGCCGATCCGGCGATGTTTACCTCAAATCCCCAGTGGTGTGGGTCTTCGCCCGGAGTGTCGAAAGCACCGAAATGCGCCTTGCCGACATGAATGGTGTGGTAGCCCGAATCCTTCAGTTCCTGCACGAACGACGGGCCGACAAACGTGTTGTTAATACCGCCGACGCGGCTAATGCCGTTGTAATTCCACGACGGACTTGAAATCGAGTCGCAGACTTCGTCCTGCACTTTATCGCGGTGGAGGGTCCAGTTGGTCACTCCATGGCGTGCGGCATTGACACCGGTTATCATGCTGCACCGCGATGGCGAACTGATGGCGCTGGCATAGGCCTGGGTAAATTTCATGCCGCTCGCAGCCAGGCGTTCCATATTTGGAGTAAGGTATTTGCGATTGTTGTCGGTAGGGCTGTCGGTAAAAGGCACCGAAGTATCCTGCCAACCCATATCGTCGACCATAAACAGGAGTATATTAGGACGACGGGCGTCGGAAGCCGCACACATCGTATATGCGCCGGCTGCCATTGCGGAAAATATTAATGTTCTATTAAATCGTGTCATAATCAGAGCCGTCTGTTAACTGTCATGAAATCCGACTCGATGAAGCGAGCCACGGCGTCCGTATCATTGGTGCCGATTACCACATCGGCGGCAGCTTTCACCTCAGGCAGAGCATTGCCTACAGCCACAGCCACATCGGCAGCGGCAAGCAATGGCAGGTCGTTGAGATTGTCGCCGAAGGCCACTATCCGGTCGGCTCCGAGGCGTGAGGCCAGACGTGTGACCACAGCACCCTTGTCGATTCCCGAAGCGAATACCTCCAGAATACCCATTCCGGGCACGGTATTGTCCATATAAGAGCTGACGGCGCATCCTCCCATTCGGGTCAGAGCCTCGGCAGCCGCAGAGGTTGCCTCGACGGCTCCGATTGCGAAATACAGTATGGTGCGAGGGAGAAAGGGCGCCATCCCTTCGGGATTGTCGAGATAGAACCGCTTGAGAGCAAGACCCGTGCGCTGGTCTACAAAATTACGTTCGGCCCGGTTCATTGGACCGTTGTGGTAGGCGGCAAGCAACCTGTTGTCGGGAGTGATTGTGTAGATAAACGGATGCAGACCGAACGACTCTATCACTTCTCTCACCCGGGCGGCGGTATCGTCGGACATCAGCGTGACTTCGCCATACGCCTCGTCCAAAGGATTCCACAGAGCCGCGCCTGTCATCGTAACATAAGGCACCGAGGTATGGCAGTCGCGCATCAGGGGAACTACCGTGGCCGGAGTGCGAGCTGTAGCCACCGTAATCAGCGCACCCTCGCGGCTGAGGCGATGGATTATTGAAGCGCTATCGGGGCTTACCTTGCTATATAGGTCGAGCAGCGTCCCGTCCATGTCGGTGACATAGAGCGTGCGGCGCTGCCCGATTGTATTGTTGTCATGCATAGTTTTCGTTACCCTGCAATGTCAGATAGAGAGTCGGCGCAGAGTATCGAGAAGTTCGCGGTTGATAGGCTTGTCGTTTTTGATAGCCTTTGAGAACGGCACGTAGACAATATTGTCGTTTGAGATACCTATCATCACATTGCGCTGGTCGTCGAGAAGAGCATCGATGGCTGCCGCGCCGAGGCGTGAGGCCAGGATACGGTCGGCAGCTGTAGGCGAACCACCGCGCTGGAGGTGTCCGAGAATTGACACACGCACGTCGTAGCCGGGATACTCGTTCTTTACACGTTCGGCCAGGGCCATGGCGCCGCCGGTCACGGGGCTTTCGGCCACAAGCACAATCGATGAGTTCTTGCTCTTGCGGAAGCCGTTCTGGATAAGTTCGGCAAGCTGGTCGACCTCGGTTGATATTTCCGGGATAATGGCGGCTTCAGCTCCGGAGGCAATCGCGCCGTTGAGGGCGAGGAATCCGGCGTCGCGTCCCATCACCTCGATGAAGAACAGGCGCTCGTGGCTGGTGGCAGTGTCGCGAATCTTATCGACACACTCCATGATTGTGTTGAGGGCAGTGTCGTAGCCGATGGTTTTGTCGGTTCCGTAGAGGTCGTTGTCGATAGTGCCGGGAAGTCCGATGATGGGTAAGTTGAATTCGGTGGCGAATATGCGTGCACCGGTAAGCGATCCGTCGCCGCCGATTACCACGAGAGCATCAATACCATGCTGGCGCAAAGTATCGTAGGCAAGCTGTCGTCCCTCAGGAGTCTGAAACTCCTTGCAACGTGCGGTTTTCAGGATAGTGCCGCCCATCTGGATGATGTTTGACACATTTTGGGTCTTGAAGTCGACAATCTCGTTGGTTATCAGACCTCGGTAACCGCGATATATACCCTTTACGTTGAATCCGCTGAAGATGGCCGAGCGGGTGACGGCTCGGATAGCGGCATTCATGCCGGGAGCATCGCCTCCCGAGGTAAGGATGCCTATGGTTTTAATTGCTGGCATGGCTGTGTAAGTTTATTGAGTAATATTGGTCTTGAAAAAGCAAATTTAATAATCTTTTTCCGCATTATCATCCTAATGCGGGCCATGTTAACATATTTTTATCTGCCATACACAGCAGTGTGTCGGGCGGGATGGCGTCAGAATGGCGCGGGAGCGTCGGAGGGGCCTGCAAGGAAATCGGCCGTACCGCCCGACAGGGGTGTGGTCGACGCGGTGAATGTGCCTGTCGGCGCCTGACCGAACGAGCCGGTATTGAAGCTCGACTCTACTGTGACAGGAGCGGCATCGGGGTCGAAGTCATTCTCGCTCCAGTTTTCAAATCGCGCCAGACGTCCCTTGAATCGCATCTTGATTGTATCGACCGAACCCGAACGGTGCTTGGCCACGATAAACTCGGCCAGGCCGCGTATGTCGTGCCCTTCGGCATCGACATCGCTTTTCGTATAATACTCCGGACGGTGGATAAAGCATACGATATCGGCGTCCTGCTCGATGGCACCCGATTCACGAAGGTCGCTGAGCTGCGGACGTTTGCTGCCGGCGTCGCCCGACTGACGGCTCTCGACCGAACGGTTGAGCTGCGACAGCGCCACGATAGGTATGTTGAGCTCCTTGGCAAGCTGCTTGAGCGAGCGCGATATCATACTCACCTCCTGCTCGCGCGAGCCGAAGTGCATGCCCGAAGCGTTCATAAGCTGGAGGTAGTCGATGATGATAAACTTTACGTTGTGCTCCCTCACCAGGCGCCTGGCCTTTGTACGTAGTTCGAAAATCGACAGCGACGGGGTGTCGTCGATAAAGAGCGGTGCGCCGTAGAGATGTTTGATACGGGTCATCAGCTGGTCCCACTGGAGGCGCGACAGTTTTCCCGACTTTATCAGCGAGCTTTCAATCTCGCAGACATTGGATATGAGTCGGTTGATGAGCTGCAGGTTCGACATCTCAAGCGAAAATATCGCCACCGGTATATTGTAGTTGACGGCCATGTTTTTGGCCATCGAGAGCACAAATGCCGTCTTGCCCATGGCCGGACGGGCGGCGATGATGATAAGGTCGGAGTTTTGCCAGCCGGAGGTGAGGTTGTCAAGGTCGTGGTAGCCCGACTCAAGGCCCGAAAGGCCCGATTCTCGGTTGGCGGCGGCCTGAATCTGCTTGATAGCGTCGGAGATGACAGGGTCGACCTGCGTCACATCCTTTTTCACATTGCGCTGCGATATCTCAAACAGTCGGCCTTCGGCCTCCTGGAGCAGGTCGTCTACGTCGTTGCTCTCGTCAAAGGCTTTCCCTTCAATACCTGCGGCAAACGAGATAAGCTCTCTCGCCAGATATTTCTGCGCCACAATACGTGCATGAAACTCGACATGGGCTCCTGAAGCCACACGCGAAGTCAGCTCGGATATGACCACCGGACCACCGACCTCGGCCAAAGTGCCGTTGAGGCGCAACTGCTCGACCACGGTAAGCATGTCGATAGGTTTCTGCGAGGCGCCCAGGCTCTGGATAGCCTCGTAGATACGCTGGTTGCGTGGCTCATAGAAGCATTCAGGCTTCAGGATATCGCACACCGTGGTATAGGCGTCCTTCTCGAGCATGAGTGCGCCGAGCACTGCCTCCTCTACCTCCTTGTCCTGCGGCATGATGCGTCCGCCGGTGTCGTACATCGACTGATGCTGAGGCGTGCGGCGCCTTGCGCCCCCTTGCCTGTTGCTGTATGGTGTCTCTAATGCTGGATCTGGCATAAATTAAGAGAATGTTAATTCAGTGAGAGTTGACAAAATTACAAAATCTTTCCCTGCCACCCAACTGCCGGGCCCACCACTTTCCAACCAATTATCAATACCCGTATGTCGATAACCTCTTATCCCAAATGTATTTTCCACGTTTAGTCGCCGGGCTACGCCAGGCATGCCATGTATATACATCCCAAACCTATGGCTGCGAACCGCTATCGCGGCTCTTGCCATAGGCTAACGTTGTGAACGCCCCCAAAGGGGCTATGCGCTAACGCGTTGGGATGCCAATCACGACCATCATAATCCGCTTCATTCTTTGCCAATTGCGCCCAAATCTATACCAATCACCAAGCTACATCAACAACTCCACGCGTTAGCGCATAGCCCCTCTGGGGGCGTCCACAACGTTAGCCCCACCCAAGAGCCGCCATAGCGGTTCGCAGGGTGGGGTTGACCCCCTCCCCCCCGAATGCCCGGCGTAGCCCGGCGACTAAACACAAAAGCGCTCCGTAACGACGTTAAAATTCACCTCGCATCCCTACTCCACAACCATCTCCCATCGCAACCACAAATCCTCAACAT
>NZ_JAIDKI010000094.1:1023-2644 GCF_029051885.1 Muribaculum sp. | reverse complement strand
GGTCGTCGATGAGCTGGTCGGTAGTCTTCATAAGTAACTTAAACATGCGTTTAAAAAAGGGACAAAAGAGCCGTCGGGACATGGTTGTGTGTCGCCATGGGTTCTTTTGTCCCGATATGTTTTTATTAATCCGGTTTCAATCAGAGTTTTTCGTGGCCAGAGATGGTAAGGTCAGCGCCTTTGCCAATCTTTGCAACGAGTCCCTGAAGAACTTTTCCGGGGCCGAATTCGATAAATTCTGTAGCACCGTCGGCAATCATGTTCTGCACGGTCTTGGTCCAGCGTACGGGAGCGGTGAGCTGTGCGATAAGGTTTGCCTTGATTTCAGCGGGGTCGGTGTGGGGGAGAGCGTCGACATTCTGATAAACGGGGCACTTCGGTGTGTGTACCGGAGTATTCTCGATGGCAGCTGCGAGCTCGGCGCGGGCCGGTTCCATGCAGGGGCTGTGGAAAGCGCCTCCGACTTTGAGCTTGAGTGCACGCTTTGCTCCGGCCTCTGTGGCTTTTGCGCATGCGGCATCGATAGCCTCGATTTCGCCGGAGATTACGAGCTGGCCGGGGCAGTTGTAGTTGGCGCATACTACTACGCCGTCAACGCTTTCGCAGATTTCTTCAACTTTTTCGTCGGGAAGTGCGATGATGGCTGCCATTGTAGAGGGCTTCATCTCACATGCTTTCTGCATAGCCTGTGCGCGGGCGCTGACAAGGCGCAGACCATCCTCGAAACTCAGTGCGCCGGCAACAACAAGTGCGCAGAACTCGCCGAGCGAGTGTCCGGCAGTCATTTCGGGCTTGATACCGGTAGTTTCCTCGATTACCTTTGCGATGATTACTGAATGGAGGAATATCGCAGGCTGGGTAACTTTGGTCTGACGCAGATCTTCGTCGGTTCCTTCAAACATAAGGTCTGTAATGCGGAAACCCAGGATTTCGTTGGCTTTCTCAAACATTGCGCGGGCTTCGGCATTGTTTTCGTAGAGGTCTTTGCCCATTCCTACGAACTGTGCGCCTTGGCCGGGGAATACAAATGCTTTCATAATCGGATTGGTTATATTTATGTTTTGATTTTTTATCGTAATAGTTTTGGATTCTGACAGGATTATGCGTTCATGCTGCGCAGAAGCTCGTCGTTGTCGCGGGTCTTTTCCATCTGGTCGCGCATGAATTCCATTGCTTCGATTGAAGTGCGGTCGCTGAGGTAGCGGCGCAGAATCCAGATGCGCTGCAATGTCTCCTGACGCTGCAACAGGTCGTCGCGACGAGTGCTTGACGCCATGATGTCGACAGCAGGGAATATTCGTTTGTTGGAGAGCTTGCGGTCAAGCTGAAGCTCCATATTGCCGGTGCCCTTGAATTCTTCGAAGATTACTTCGTCCATCTTTGAACTTGTCTCGGTAAGGGCTGTGGCTATGATGGTCAGCGAGCCTCCGCCTTCGATATTGCGCGCTGCTCCAAAGAAGCGCTTGGGTTTCTGTAGCGCATTGGCATCGACACCGCCTGACAGGATTTTGCCAGATGCAGGCGATACGGTATTGTATGCGCGTGCGAGACGGGTGATTGAATCGAGCAGGATTACGACATCGTGTCCGCACTCTACAAGGCGTTTGGCTTTTTCAAGTAC
>NZ_JAIDKI010000094.1:0-1013 GCF_029051885.1 Muribaculum sp. | reverse complement strand
CGTGGCGTTCGGCCGGCTCGTCGAATGTAGAGGCGATTACCTCGGCATTTACGCTACGGCTCATGTCGGTTACTTCCTCGGGACGTTCGTCGATGAGAAGAATCATGATGTAGGTCTCGGGATGGTTTTCCGCTATTGCATTGGCGATATCTTTGAGCAGTATGGTCTTACCTGTTTTGGGCGGAGCGACAATAAGTCCACGCTGGCCTTTGCCGATTGGGGAGAACATGTCGACCACGCGGGTAGAGATGTTGCTAGACCGACCGCCGGTGAGATCGAATTTCTCGTCGGGGAAGAGGGGAGTGAGATGTTCAAACGGCACACGGTCGCGGATAAATTCAGGTGTGCGTCCGTTGACATCGCGAACTTCGCCAAGAGGGAAATATTTTTCGTTTTCTTTAGGTGGACGAATCCAGCCTTCGACAACATCGCCGGTCTTCAGACCGTATTGCTTAATCTGCTGCTGTGTGACGTATATGTCGTCGGGAGAGGAAAGATAGTTGTAGTCGCTTGAACGCAGGAATCCATATCCCTCGGGAGTAATTTCAAGCACACCTGAGGCAAGCAACAATCCGTCGAAATTATAGCGTGGCTGCTGTGGCTCGGGGATAAAGTCGCGGTTATTGTTGTTATTGTTGCGGTTGCGCTTGTTCTTTTTGTTCTGCTGCTGTTGCTGCTTTTGCATAGCCATATTCTGGGCCGGTTCCTGTATTACTATAGGTGCGGCGGCCGCGGCAGCAGCTGCTTCTTCTTTTTCGCGCTGAGAGCGTGGCACGAATTTTCGTTCGGTGCGGAAGAATGAACCAAACGAACTGTCCTTTGACGGACGGAAATCTCTTTTCTTCTGTTGTGGCTGTTGGCCCTCATTCATTTGTTGAGCGGCATCTGAAGCATTATCCGACGGGGCGCTGTCCGGCGTGATGTCGGCCTGTGGGGCCTGGAACTCCGCCGGAGGGAGGAGTGGCAGAGGCTTTGATGGAGCGGCATTCTCCGTATCTGTTTCTGTATTTGCT
>NZ_JAIDKI010000093.1 GCF_029051885.1 Muribaculum sp. | reverse complement strand
CCCGAAGAAGCCCTCGAAATGGCCATCAGCCAGACCGGCAATGCGTCTCTTACAAGCGCCGATTTACACCAGGACGAAGACTGCCTCGACACCTGGTTCTCATCATGGCTCTGGCCCATCACTCTGTTCAACGGCATTCTTGACCCCGACAACGAAGAATTCAAATATTACTACCCGACCGCCGATCTTGTCACCGGTCCCGATATTATCTTCTTCTGGGTGGCTCGCATGATTATGGCCGGATACGAGTTTGCCGGCAATATGCCGTTCAAAAATGTATACTTCACAGGTATTGTACGCGACAACCTCGGCCGCAAGATGTCAAAGCAGCTCGGCAACTCCCCCGACCCGCTTGAACTCATCAAGCAGTATGGAGCCGACGGTGTACGTATGGGCATGATGTTGTCGGCTCCTGCCGGAAACGACATCCTGTTCGATGACAAGCTCTGCGAACAGGGCCGAAACTTCTGCAACAAAATCTGGAATGCATTCCGCCTCATAAAAGGATGGGAAGTATCAGACACCGTCGCTCAGCCGGAAAGCGCCGCAAAAGCCATTGAATGGTTTGAAGGAAAACTGAGCGCAACAGTCGCGGAGGTCAACGACCTCTTCTCAAAGTTCCGTCTCTCGGAGGCTCTGATGGCTGTATACCGCCTGTTCTGGGACGAATTCTCGTCCTGGTATCTCGAAATGGTAAAACCGGCCTACGGTTCTCCCATCGACAGCGCCACATATGCAGCCACACTCGGATACTTCGACAGCCTCCTGCGTATGCTCCACCCGTTCATGCCCTTCATCACAGAAGAGCTATGGCAGCATCTTGCCGAGCGCCGCGACGGAGAGTCAATCATGTACGCTCCGATGCCTGAGGCAAAATCCGCCGACAGCACACTGCTTTCGGCTATGGAACGCGCCAAGAGCGTAATCAACGGTGTGCGCGGTGTGCGTGCATCAAAGAACCTTTCGCCGCGCGATGCTCTATCGCTCAACGTAATCGGCGAGTGGAATCCGGGGCTCGACTGCGTTATCAGCAAACTTGCCAACCTCGACGCAATCACCGCTGTGACAGAAAAAGACCCGGCAGCAGCATCGTTCATGGTCGACACTACCGAATTCAACGTACCTCTGCGCGGAGCCATCGATATCGAGGCCGAGCTTGAGCGTCTTAATAAGGAACTCGCCCATTATGAAGGATTCCTGGCATCGGTCAACAAAAAGCTGTCAAACGAACGCTTTGTAAACAACGCTCCCGCCGCTGTAGTAGAACTCGAACGACGCAAACAGAGCGACGCAACCGAAAAGATTGCAGCCATAAAGGCATCAATCGCCGGCCTTGCCAAATAAAAGATATCCCTGCTTTATAACGCGGCGTGTCGCGTTGCATCAATCCTGCAATCCACGGACTGTTAATGCAACGCCACACACCGCGTTCGTTTTTTAACGGAAAAATGCATTAACATCATATATGTCAATTAAAAACGCAAAAATATTCAACGGTTCAGAGAGCGTAATCGACCTGATACGCCATGATTACAACATACTGCCGATACTGAGCCGGTTCAACATACCTCTTGGCTTCGAAAGCAAACGCATCGACTACGTATGCCGAGAAAACAACATTGACCCACAGGCATTCCTGTTTATCGTCAACTTTATCCTCAACGGAACCATAGATTCCGACCGTCTGCCATCAATCTCCCCCATCGCGATTGTGGATTTTCTGCAAAACAGTCACGACTATTTCCTGAAATACAAGTTCCCGCATATACGCCAGAATCTCACTTCAGCACTTGAAGAGACCCACAATGACATAAATCCGGCCATCATCGCCTTTTTTGATTCGTATCTGGAAGAAGTAAGAAAGCACTTCGCCTACGAGGAGAAAAAAGTTTTCCCCTACATACGCGCGCTTGTCAGCGGCAAGCCGACAAGCTACAATATAAACGTATTCAAAAAACATCACGACGAGGTAGGCGAAAAACTCACGGAACTAAAAAACATCATATTGCAGTTCTATACCACAAGCCAGCCCAACAAGATGTATGATGTGCTCGTCGACCTATATAATGCCGAGGAAGACCTCGAGAGCCATTCGGAAATCGAGAACCACATACTCATACCGCTGATTGCCCAGAAAGAGATTACCCGCGCCAACGACACCACCATCCAATGAAACCTCTAAACATCCTCATCGTCACCTCCTCGCAGATAATGGCATCCGGGCTACATGCTATACTCCAGCGCATGCGCGCATTGCCTGTTGGCGACATCCGCACTACCGAACCTGACAAAGCCGCCGACTCTCTTGATAAAAATCCGGCACGACTGCTCCTAATCGACCCTATCGGTATCAGCCCGACCGGCATCGACGACCTCCGCAAATCACTCCCACAGGCTACATTTGTGGCAGTCTGTGCATGCCTGCTCCCAAAGGAATCGACAAAAAGCTACGACTATACCATCTCCATATACGACAATCCATCGGCCCTATCCGACATCATCGGCCGCATGGACACCGACACGGCTGAAAATGACGACACAAAAAGTCTCAGCCAACGGGAGAAGGAAGTAGTAATAGGAATCGTAAAGGGACTGAGCAACAAAGAAATCGCATCAGAAATGAATGTCTCGGTCAATACCGTAATGACACACCGGCGAAACATAACCGCGAAATTGCAAATTCACTCAGCCGCAGGCCTTACCATCTATGCGATTGTAAGCAAACTTGTACGCCTCGACGAAATAAGCACACGTCTGCCTATATAATCTAAGACCCCGTTCACCAATATTTGTTAACGCTGGGGCGGTCAAGCGTCGTGCAGATGTGTTCGCGCAGTGAGGGAG
>NZ_JAIDKI010000092.1 GCF_029051885.1 Muribaculum sp. | reverse complement strand
GTTCTTCGGTCGTTATGGAACCCCATAACTCCCTCATCACAAGCGAAAATATGCTCGACGATTGACCGCCCTGACGGAAACATTTATTATTAAACAAGCTCTAAATCTTTAGCAATGAAAAAAGTAATTTTCATTTTAATGTCCTTTGCAATCCTGTTTGCCATGTGTGCTTGCCAGGACAGTCACGAACCGGTTGTTATTCTTTAAAATTTAAGGATAAGATGGATATGCGCATGATTTTAAAGTATATGGTCATAACAGGGTTGGCATGTGTCTTTTATGACTTTATTGATTATTTAGTAGGAACGATATGGCTGGTAGCCGGCTGGTTGTTTTTTATGTCAATTCTGCGTCTTGGCGCCCGGCATACAGTTAGTATCAGGGTGTTTAAAGAGCCGGTATCAAAAGGTGCTATTAGATTTGAATTGATAGTATTGTTAAATCTGATATACTATATGGTCATTGCGATAATTCGGGATGACTTGCCTCGATATATTGGTTTCGGTATGTTGATTCTGGTTGTCACTATTGATGTATATAATCGTTGGAAGAACTTTTGCAGAATAAAGAAAGAAGAAATATAATCGGTTATGAGTTATGAAATTTATGAACGTATAAGGAATTTGGCGGCTTTCGTAGGGGTTGCTTTTGTGGGATATGATTTACTGAAATATGTGGTCTATGTTGGCGATTCGCTTGAGGAGGAGGTGCTGCGGTTTGTGGGCTGGCTGTTTATCTGTGGGATAGCAAGCCGGGGAGGCGTGTTTCCAAATGGAAATGGCAGGCCGGGAGTGTTTGCTATACGGATATTCCGTGAGCCGTTTTTAAGGCGAAACGTTGCAGTGGAGGGTATTTTTGCTGCGTATATGGGCTATCTGACGTGGATGGCTGTAAGATTTGGCGAGATGCCGAGGATAATAGGCTTTGCTGTATTATTTCTGGTGATTGGTGTTGATACCGTGGTGCGCTTGCGCATGTCTCGGAAATGAGGGCTATGACAAGAGCGGTCAGGCTACGGGTGAGGCGGAGAGAAGGGGTAGTTCGATGCGGAAAGTGGTGCCACGGCCGAGCTCGGAGGCGGCTACGTAGATGCGGCCGTGGTGGTACTGCTCGATGATGCGGCGGGCGAGGGCGAGACCGAGGCCCCAGCCGCGTTTCTTTGTTGTGTAGCCGGGGTTGAATATGGTCTTGAACCGATTGCGCGGGAGACCCTTTCCGGTGTCGGCGACTTCAATCCATGCGTTGCGGTCGGAGCGTCCGGTAGTGACGGTGATGGAGCCTTCGGCCTCCATGGCGTCGACGGCGTTTTTAATGAGATTTTCCATTACCCACTGGAAGAGTGAGTCGGATAGATCGACCATTAGCGGGCCGTGGCAGCAGTCAACAGTGAGGTGTATGCGCGACGAGATGCGTGTCGACATATATGATGCGGCATCGCTCACTACTGTGTTGAGGTTGGCAGGCTCGAGTGTGGGCTTTGAACCGACCTTCCCGAATCGTGAGGCTATGGTGGAGAGGCGTGTCACGTCCTTGTTCATCTCCTTTACCATGTCGGCGTCTACTCCAAGCGATTCGAGGAGTTCCATCCATGCCATGAGCGACGAGATGGGTGTGCCGAGCTGATGGGCTGTCTCTTTGGTCAGGCCTACCCACACCTTGTTTTGCTCGGCCTTTTTGGTAGAGATTACGGCAAAATATACGAGCACTACAAACACAAGCATCACCACTACCTGGATGTAAGGGTAGTAGCCGAGCATGCGGAGCAGCCGGCTGTCCTCGTAGTAGAGATACTGCGACTCTCCGCCGGGTATGTCGATCACAATCTTTTTGGATGTGTTGCGCAGGGCGTTGAGGCGATTGTTGAGGAATGCCTGGTTGACTGGGGATATGTATAGCGGGTCGAGTGTGTCGGGGGGCTCAGGCAGGTCAAAGTTGCGCTGGTCAAGTATGTTGCCTTCGTCGTCGGTGAGCAGCACCGGTATGTTGCGGTTGCTCTGGATTATGCTCAGAAGAAAATCGATGTTGTCGGATGACGTGTCGGGATTTGCTATCTCCCGGGTAGCATCGGCCCATATCTCCATCCGCTGGCGCTCTTGCTCGGCGAGCTTCTTGACAATATTGTCGGAGATGCACAGAAACAGCACGGCGAGTCCTACTGCAATGAGCAGGAATGCCACTGTGCCGTAGCGGCGCATGTCGTAGATATTTGCCATGATTTTATAACGATGGAGGGTGATTGTTTATTATTTCAGTGCATTGAGCATCTCTGCGGGGGTATGCCCTGTGAGTGGATGCTTCCATTCCGGGGCAAGCTGTTGCATAGGAAGCAGCACAAATTCGCGCAGATGCATGCGCGGGTGGGGGAGGGTCAGGCGATTGCCCTCTGGGGTCAATGACATTTCGATAGCAGCATTGCCATAGGCAATAAGATCGATGTCGATCAGTCTGTCGGCATAGCTGCCGTCGGGTTTGCGGTGGGATGCCGCAGATATTGACCGCTCGATGGAGAGCAGGGTGTCGAGCAGTGTTTCCGGAGTGAGGACGGTGTCAAATGCAAGACCGATATTTATGTAGGGAGAGGCTGACTCATATCCCCACGGCTCTGACTCGACGGCATGACTGAGCCTTGGCTTGACGTGGAGCATATCAGCAATCAGGGCGACCGCACGGGCTATGTTGGCCCGTCGGTCGCCCTGATTGCTGCCTATATTTATGTAGGCTGCGGGCATTATCAGAAATTTTTCCTAAGTTGCTGTTGTCAGAGTGTCTTCTTGACTTCGACTTCCTCGAATGCCTCAATAAAGTCGCCTTCCTGGATGTCGTTGTATCCGGCCACCGAGAGACCGCAGTCGTAGCCGCTGAGCACCTCTTTAACGTCGTCCTTGAAGCGCTTGAGCGAGCCGAGTTCGCCGGTGTAGCGCACGATACCGTCGCGAATCAGGCGCACTTTGCAGGAACGCTTGATTTTTCCTTCGCGTACAATCGCGCCGGCGATGGTGCCGACTTTGGAAATCTTGTATACCTGAAGCACTTCGGCAGTACCGATGACTTCTTCCTTGATTTCGGGGGCGAGCATGCCTTCCATAGCGTCCTTCACCTCCTCGATAGCCTGGTAGATTACCGAGTAGAGTCGAATTTCCACTCCGTCGCGCTCGGCGGCACGGCGTGCTGCCTGGCTCGGGCGTACCTGGAAGCCGATGATGAGGGCGTCGGATGCGGCGGCCAGAGCGACGTCGCTTTCGGAGATGGCGCCGACGGCCTTGTGGAGCACGTTGACCTTGACCTCCTCGGTCGAGAGCTTGATGAGCGAGTCGGAGAGCGCCTCGATGGAGCCGTCAACGTCGCCCTTGACGATGATGTTGAGCTCGTGGAAGTTGCCGATGGCGCGGCGGCGGCCGATTTCCTCGAGACCGATACGCTTGTTGGTGCGCAGGCCGAGTTCGCGCTGGAGCTGCTCACGCTTGTTGGCAATTTCGCGAGCTTCCTGTTCGGTGGGCATCACGTTGAATGTGTCGCCTGCCTGGGGAGCGCCGTTAAGGCCGAGGATGAGCACCGGGGTGGCGGGTCCGGCCTCCTTCACGCGCTGGTTGCGCTCGTTGAACATGGCCTTTACCTTACCGTAGTTGGAGCCTGCCAGTACGATGTCGCCTACGCGGAGCGTACCGTTCTGTACGAGTACGGTGGCTACATATCCGCGGCCTTTGTCGAGCGACGACTCGATAATCGAGCCTGTGGCCGGACGCGACGGGTTGGCCTTAAGGTCGAGCATTTCGGCCTCAAGGAGTACTTTCTCCATGAGTTCGTTTACGCCGAGACCCTTCTTGGCCGAAACGTCCTGTGACTGATATTTGCCACCCCATTCTTCGACGAGGTAGTTCATCTGGGCGAGCTCTTCCTTGATTTTGTCGGGATTAGCTGCCGGCTTGTCAATCTTGTTGATTGCGAACACAATCGGAACGCCTGCCGCAGATGCATGGTTGATAGCTTCGACAGTCTGTGGCATCACGTTGTCGTCGGCGGCAACAATGATGATACAGAGGTCAGTGACCTTGGCACCACGGGCACGCATGGCGGTAAACGCTTCGTGACCGGGTGTGTCGAGGAATGTGATGCGGCGTCCGTCCTCGAGTTTTACGTTGTATGCACCGATATGCTGTGTGATACCTCCGGCCTCGCCTGCGATTACGTTGGCGTTGCGGATATAGTCGAGCAGCGATGTTTTACCGTGGTCGACGTGGCCCATCACAGTCACAATCGGCGGACGGTTGACGAGGTCTTCCTCGTTGTCCTCTTCCTGGTGGATGGCTTCGACTACCTCGGCCGATACATATTCGGTCTGGAATCCGAACTCTTCGGCTACAATGTTGATAGTCTCGGCGTCGAGACGCTGGTTGATGGATACCATCACACCGAGATTCATACATGTGGCGATGACTTCGTTGATGGGCACGTCCATCATTACGGCGAGGTCGTTGGCGGTAACGAATTCGGTCAGTTTCAGCACACGGCTTTCTGCTGCTTCGGCTTCTGCTGCCTCGCGTTCGCGAGAGTGGAACGCCTCGCGTTTCTCTTTACGCCATTTTACGCCTTTCTTCTGGCCTTTGTCTTTATTGATAAGGCGTGCGAGAGTTTCTTTTACCTGTTTCTGTACATCCTCTTCCGATGCGGGAGCCTGCTGGGGAGCGTTGCGACGGTTGCGGTCTTTGCCCTTTGCATTGTCGCGGTTGCGTCCGTTGGCGTTGTTGTTGCCGCCGGCATTGTTTCCTCCGCGGTTGTTGTTGCCTCCTCGGTTCTGTCCGGGCTGCTGCTGGTTGGATGTCTTCTCAATGTCGACCTTTTCCTTGCCAATGCGGTTGCGGCGTTTTTTGCCTTGTCCGGCAGCGGCGTTTGCTCCTGTTCCCGTGGCTCCGGTTGCAGCAGCCTTTGCGTTGCGCTCATTGCGGCGTTCTTCCTTTGTCTTGCGACGCGGGCGTGTCGACTGATTGATTGCGGAAAGGTCAATCTTTCCGATTACATTGAGCTGTGGTGTGGGGTGTGAACCCGGAGTGGTGAATACCTCGGGCTCTTCTTTCTTTACTTCTACTTTGGGAGCTTCCTCCTTCTGTATGGGTGTCACTACCGGAGCCTTCGCCTCTTTTTTAGGTTCGGGCTTGGGTGTTGCTACAGATTTTTCTTTTGCCGGCTGAGCGGTTGCCTGTTTTTCCGGTTCTTTTGCCGGTGTTTCGACGGGCTTTGGCTCAGGACGCTGTTCGCTGCGTGACTCGGCCACAGGTGCCGGTGTGGATTTCTCTACTGCGGGAGCTTCGGGCTTCACGGTGACTTCAACAGGTTTTGGTGCAGGTGTGGGTTCAGATACCGGAGTCTCCTTTGCAGGAGCCGACTCCGTTTTTTCAGCCTGAGGCTGTGCCGGTGTTGCTTTAGGTTCCGGTTTTGGTTCAGGCTTAGGTTCTGTTTTCTGTCGCACGGGCTCTCCTTTCGAGTCAAGATCGATATGTCCGACAACAGTAGGACGTACCGCAGGCCCGATTTTAATCTCCTGGGGTTCTGAGGCTGTCTCTTTTGCCGGACGTGTCGCTCTCTCTTTCTGGCGGTCGGATGAGAGCTTCTCCGACTTGCTCTTTTCGGCCTTGTCACTGCTGTATTCACCCATCAGGAGGCCGTAGGCACTCTCATCAATCCGAGCATTGGGATTCATGTCGATATTTATGCCTTTGGACTGAAGGAATTCAATGACAGTAGGAAGCGCGATGTTTAAGTCTTTTGCTACTTTGCTTATTTTGTAATTCGCCATATAATGATTTGGGAAATTTTTCGGTTGATGGTTGAAGAGGGAGGTCGCTAATCGGCAGGAGCTGCCCGTGGGGTGATGTTAATCCTCAAATTCAGCCTTGAGAATCGAGAGCAGGTTGTCGACAGTGTCTTCCTCGAGATCGGCTTTGTCGATAATCGACTGGCGGTCCATAGCGAGGACATTTTTTGCTGTAACGCATCCAATGCTCTTGAGTGCGTCGATAATCCATGCGTCAATCTCGTCTTTGAATTCGTCGAGATAGATGTCATCGTTGAAGTCCTCACCGTTGTCACGGTATACATCGATAACGTAGCCTGTAAGTTTGGAGGCAAGTTTGATGTTGAGGGCGTTCTTACCGATAGCGAGGGGCACTTCTTCGGGGCGGAGGAATACTTCGGCGCGCTTTTCTTCCTCATTGAGGCGCATTGAAGAGATTTTCGCCGGGCTGAGCGCACGCTGGATAAAGAGCTCGGTATTTTTTGTGAACGGAATCACATCGATGTTCTCGTTGCGGAGTTCGCGTACGATACCATGTATACGTGATCCTTTGACGCCTACGCAGGCTCCTACAGGGTCGATGTGGTCGTCGTAGCTTTCTACTGCAATCTTCGCACGTTCGCCCGGTATGCGGGCCACTGCACGGATGCTGATGAGCCCGTCGTGGATTTCGGGAACTTCCAGTTCGAAGAGTCGGCGCAGGAAGTCCTCGGAAGTGCGTGATACGATAATGCGTATATTGTTGTTTTTATTCTCTACGGTCTTTATCACGGCGCGTACATTCTCTCCTTTGCGGAAGAAATCGCCGGGTATGGCTTCGGGACGGGGAAGCAGCAGCTCGTTGTCCTCGGAGTCGAGTAGCAGAGTCTCTTTGCTCCATGTCTGGTATACCTCACCGTTTACGAGTTCGCCTTCGCGTCCTTTGAATTGAGCGAAGATGGCTTCTTTCTGAAGGTCGAGAATCTTAGACTGGAGTGTCTGGCGAAGATTGAGGATTGCACGGCGTCCGAATTTCTCGAAAATAATTTCGCGTGTATGCTCTTCTCCTATTTCCACATCGGGATTGCTGTCGGCGCGGGCGTCGGACAGCGAGATTTGTGTATAAGGATTCTGAACCTCTCCGTCGGGAACGACTTCAAGGTTCTGGAATATCTGCACGTCGCCTTTGTCGGGGTTCATGATTACGTCGAGATTCTCGTCGGTGCCGAACATTTTAGCAAGGACGTTACGGAATGATTCTTCAAGCACGGATATCATTGTGGTCTTGTCGATGTGCTTGAGCTCTTTGAACTCGGCGAAACGTTCCACCATATTGGTGGATTCCTCTTTCTTAGCCATAGGGGATATGTAGTATTGGGTTACTTGAATTCAATAAGATATTTTACGTATTTGCATTCGTCGGGTGTGAGAGTAATCGGCTCTTCAACCTCGACAGGCTTTTTCTTGCCGGGTTCCTTTACTTTCGTCTTTATTGTTATTACGAAAGAGGAGTCGGTTTCGCTCACTGATGTGAGAGTGCCTTTTAGCTTGCGTCCGTCGCGAGTAAGAACTTCGACCGGATTGCCGATATTCTTGACGTACTGGCCGCGCACTTTGAATGGCGATGTTAGGCCTGCTGATCCTACTTCAAGTTCGTAATCTTCGACATCACGGTCGAATCGCTCCTCGATTTTTCGGGTAATGGCCACACATTGGTCGATGTCAACGCCGTCGGTGCTGTCGACTTCGACTATTATTGTATTGCCGGGGCGCACGTCAATATCAACCAGAAAGAGCGGTGTGCCCTCTATGGCTTCATTTACAGTGGCTGTAAGCAGATCTTTATCAATCATATTGTGAGTTTATAAACAATCGGAGGGGACTTGCGGTCCCCTCCGAGCTCGATTATGCTGCAAATTTAATAAAATTGTCGTGAAAATGCAAGTGAGAGTAATCTATTGAGGAGTGGAGAGATAATGCATAGTTGAATATTTAACACAGTTTAACTATTTGACTTCTTTTACGAAGAATATTTCGGTAGGGAAGTGGTCGGAGTAGCCGTTGAGGAACTGTCCGCGCGAGAATGTGCGCAATGGATAGTTTTTATATATACCGGACTTTGTGCGTAAGAAAGGGAAGTTATGGACTGTTGCTTTCCAATATTGCATGCCTGCCGGTGTGCCGGGGATGAGATTGCCCGAAACGATAATCTGGTCGAACAGATTCCACTCTCCTTTGTAGCATAGTGTGCCTACGCCATTGTCGAGAATCCACCAAAAGGGGTTGTAGAAACCGTGGGGTGCGGCCTGCTCGCGTTCGCGTACAGCGCCGAGGGCCACAGAACAAGATTTGTCGGACGGGTCATCGTTGAGGTCGCCCATGATGATGATACCTTGGTCGGGGTTTACGCTCCACAAAGAGTCGGCGATAGATTTCGACAATGTAGCCGCGGCTTCGCGAAGCGGGCTTGACTCTTTTTGACCGCCGAGGCGTGAAGGCCAGTGATTTACGATGAAGCTCATCGGGGCATCGAAAATTGTGCCTGACACTACGAGCTGATCGCGTGTGAGAAAATCGGGCTGGTCGGGGATTACGAGGCGGTGGTTGTTGACGCTTTCGAGAGTAAAGAAGAGGGGATTGTAGAGCAAGCCTACATCGACACCGCGTCGGTCGGGAGAGTCGTGATGTACAATCCGGAGATTCCATGGTTGTTTTCCTCTGGCGGCAAGGGTGTCGTCGATGGCACGCACGAGGTCTTCGACCACGTTGCGGTTTTCAATCTCGCTTATTCCGATTATGGCAGGACCTAATGGCGTTTCAGGGGTGTCGAACGAGGATATAGCTTTGGCGAGGTTGCCAATCTTTTTCCAGTATTTGTCGGAATTCCACATTCTTGCACCCTCGGGAGAGAATTCAAGATCGTATGTCCCGTTGGTGTTGATTGTGTCAAACAGGTTTTCGAGATTATAGAAAGCGACTCCGGCTACAAGGTACTGCCGTGCGGAAGATGCATCGGCCTGGTTGTCGGCAGCTGCTTTGGGTGTGGTGACGGCAATGGCGGCCACAATGATTGCCAGGAACGGCATTAGTAGAAGTCTGCGCATGGTGGAACGTTGGGGATTGGTTTAATCGGCTCTGATTGTCGGTTGAAAATCCGTCAGCAAGCCTTATTCGGATTGTCTTTTCGCCGCTAAATTACGCAAAATTTTGTAATTTTGCAGAAACTTTCCATTTATGGATATACTTATATTAAATGGTCCCAACCTCAACCTTCTGGGTGTGAGGGAGCCGGGGATTTATGGAAACCGGGATTTCGAAGGGTTTCTGGATGAATTGCGTAAGCGTTATTCCCAACATAAACTGCATTACTACCAAAGCAATCATGAGGGCGATATCATAGACCGTCTTCAGGAATATGGGTTCGGTATGGCCGATGGAATCGTGCTTAATGCCGGTGCATATACCCATACCTCGCTTGCCATCGCCGATTGCATATCGGCCATAAGCACACCGGTAGTGGAGGTTCATATAAGTAATGTGCATTCGCGTGAGGCAATACGCCATCATTCTATGATATCCGGGGTGTGTCGTGGAGTAATCGCCGGTTTCGGACTTGACAGCTACAGGCTGGCCATAGAGGCTCTCGTCGAAAGTGCATGTTAGAGATGGTTCAATTATTAAGGAAATAAAAAGGATGAATAAGTTTACAAAGATAGTAGCCACAATATCCGATAGACGCTGTGATGTGGAATTCCTGCGCGAGCTCTATGCCCACGGAATGAATGTGGTGCGTATGAATTCCGCCCATCTTCAGCTGGACGGCTTCAAAAAGATAATAGAGAACGTAAGGGCGGTTTCGTCATCGATAGGTATACTTATGGATACGAAGGGCCCTGAGATACGTACTACCACCAATGAGGCGGATGTCGAGATAGAGTTTCGTTCGGGCGACAGAGTAGTGTTTGTAGGAAACCCGGAAGGCGCTACCACTCACGATACAATATGCCTCTCATATGCCGACATAGCAAATGACATCAGCGCGGGCGCACGCATACTCATTGATGACGGCGAATTGTCATTTTTGGTCAAGGAGGTGCAAGGCGCAGAGATATATGCCGTGGCCGAAAATGGCGGTACTCTTGGCTCGCGCAAGAGTGTGAATATACCGGGGGTAAAGATTGCACTGCCCTCGCTTACCGAGCGTGACCGCCGCAATATCGGGTATGCGATTGACCTTGATGTCGATTTTATCGCGCATTCGTTTGTGCGTAGTGCTGAGGATGTGCTTGACATACAGCGCATACTTGATGCGCGCAACTCTCATATTAAGATTATATCCAAGATTGAAAATCAGGAGGGTATCGATAATTTTGATGAGATTCTTGAGGTATCATACGGTATAATGATTGCCCGCGGCGATCTGGGAATAGAGGTTGCGGCCGAGCGTATTCCTGTGATACAGCATGAGCTTATAAAGAAGTGTATCGATGCGCATAAGCCTGTGATTGTGGCTACGCAGATGCTTCATTCGATGATTAACAATCCTCGTCCGACCCGTGCTGAGGTGAGTGATATTGCAAATGCGGTGACACAGCATACCGATGCTTTGATGCTTAGCGGCGAGACAGCCTATGGTGATTATCCCGTAGAGGCTATCGCTACGATGTCGCGTGTGGCGATGGAGATGGAGCGCTCGCTCGGGTCGCATCGTCCGACTCCCAAAGTGGAGGCTGACCAGACTTCGTTTCTGGCACGCCAGGCCGTAGTGTCGACCAATATTCTGGGCACACGTGCGATACTTACCGACAGTTATACCGGACGCACGGCCCGCTATATTTCGTCATATCGTGCGAGCTATCCGACGCTGGCCATATGCTATTATCCATATGTAGTGCGCCTGCTTGCTCTCAGTTATGGTGTGTCGGCCCTTTACCAGCCGCGCATGGAGACTACAAGAGTATACCTGCAGAATGCCTTGACTCACCTTATCGAGGGCGGACGTCTTACATTGGCCGACAGAATCGCATATCTGGGAGGCTCGTTTGGAGAGGGACATGGAACCTCGTTCCTGGAAATCAACAGCGTTGAGGCCATTATGGAAAATTTTCAGTCGTATACCTTGCCTAATCTTGAGGATGCTTCTCACTGACAGCGATACTGAGCGATATATACTCGAGCATATTGATGCCGAGCCGGCTGTGCTTGCCGAACTTAATCGTACGACACATGTGAGATGTCTGTACTCAAACATGTGCTCTGGCCATCTGCAAGGCCGCATCCTGAAAATGCTTGTGAGGATGATACGTCCGCGGAGGGTGCTTGAGCTCGGCACATTCACCGGCTACTCGGCATTATGTCTTGCCGAAGGCATGGATGAAGGCGGCGAGGTGCACACTGTTGAAATCAATGATGAGCTTACCGATATGATTGAAGGGTATTTTGATAAATCGGGGTATCGTGGACGGATTCATCTTCATGTCGGCGATGCGTCGGAAATCGTGCCGCTGATCAGCGATGAGCCATGGGATATCGTTTTTATTGATGCCAACAAGCGTTCGTATTGCGAATATTACCGGATGGTGCTCCCTCTGGTGCGCAAGGGCGGATTCATCATCGCCGACAATACATTGTGGTATGGCAAGATGACCGAAGGCAATGCCCATGACGCTCAGACCATGGGAATCATGGAGTTTAACAGTATGGTCGCGGCTGACACTTCGGTAGAGAAGGTAATATTGCCTTTGCGCGACGGTCTTACTATAATATGGAAAAAGGATTGAGCCATAGAGGTAAGTCAGGTGTTATATTATTAAACATTCTCTTAATAAATAGAAATTCAAGTTATATATGGAAACTACCCGTCAAGCCAAGATTTCACGTCTGCTTCAGAAAGAACTGAGCGAGATATTCCGTCAGCAGACCGCAAAACTGCGGGGTGTGCTCGTGTCGGTAAGTACAGTAAGAGTATCGCCTGATTTGAGTGTTGCGAAGGCTTATCTGTCGGTCTTCCCTTCGGATAAGGCCGATGAGATACTCGACAGTATCAACCATAACTCCAAGACAATACGCTATGAGCTTGCCCAAAAGGTGCGCTATCAGTTGCGTAAGACTCCGGAACTGTCGTTCTTCCTCGATGATTCGCTTGATTATCTGGAAAATATCGACAATCTCCTTACCCGCGACAAGGAAGCTCACCCCGGTCATGGCGGCAATGAGGATGGTAACAATGACGACTGATTGCTGAGGCGTGGCGACGGTTGCGCTCAGGATAGCTTGGCGCTATCTTTTCTCGAAAAAATCGCATAGTGCGGTCAATGTGATTTCGGTCATTTCCCTGGCCGGGGTCGCGTTGGCCTCTATGGCTATTGTATGTATAATGTCGGTATTCAATGGATTTACCGACCTTGCATTCAGTCAGGCTTCCGTATTGTCTCCGGATATTCGTATCGAGCCTGCCAAGGGGAAAATAATAGGGAGTGTAGATTCCATTTTGGTGGAGCTGCGTGGAATTTCAGGGGTGGAATTTGTGGAACCGGTGGTAGAGGAGCGCGCTCTCGCCATATGTGGAGACAAGCAGATGCCGGTGAAGATAACCGGAGTTACTGACAATTACGGGATGATATCCGATATTGTGAGGGTAGTAAAGGAAGACGGGGTGTTTGCTCTTAATGACAGTGTGCTGGGTGACATGACGACATTGAGTGTCGGCGCGGCACTTACTCTCGATGCGAGGCCTACATCGCTAAGCCGTGTCGCAGTGTATGTGCCAAGAAGGGTAGGGCGTATAAATACGGCTAATCCTGCAATGTCGTTTAGAGCCGATACTCTGGTTGTGAGTGGAGTTTATCAGACTGATCAGGCGGAGACAGATGCTGACGGGATGATTATTCCGATATCGGTAGCCCGCCGGTTGCTTGAATATGCCGATGAGGCTACGGCACTGGATGTGAAACTTGCAGACGGTGTGTCAGTGGATGAAGTGTCAAGCCGTATTGGCCTATTGCTTGGTGGAGGCTATATTGTGAAAGATCGGATTGCCCAGCAGGAGGAATCGTTCAGAATGATTTCAGTGGAGAAGTGGGTAACATTCTGTATGCTTGCATTCATACTTGTCATTGCATCGTTTAATGTGGTGTCGACTCTGTGTATGCTTGTAATCGAGAAAGATGCCAACATACGTACTATGCTTGCCGTGGGGGCCTCGCGATATATGGTGGCACGTATATTTATGATAGAAGGATGGCTGATTTCGCTTATCGGAGGTGTCATAGGTGTGGCTGTAGGTGCTGTGTTGTGTCTGGCCCAGCAATTTTGGGGATTTATCCGTCTGGGTGGAAATCATGACATGATGACCACAGATATATATCCGGTGCGTCTTGATGGAAGCGACATGCTCGTAGTGCTTGCTTTGGTGGCTGTTGTTGGCTTTATCACATCGTCGCTGACTGCACTGATAGCCCGGCGGCGCATGTCGGTTACTGTCGGTGAGTGATACTGGCTATGGTGTTGTATATCACGTGTTTTTGTGTGAACGCCTGTCCCGGATAGAAAAATTTTTGAAAAAAGTCATCGTCGTATCGGTAAATCGTGTGAAAGACGGTGTATTATTTGGATAAACAAGCTCTTAATAAGTTCTAAAATATTCTCTGAATTAGCGACATGTCGTCAACTGAGGAATCTCGATTGATTTTGGAATTGCGCTCAGGCTCGGATAAGGCATTCAATGCTTTGTACCGTAGATATGTGTCGCAGTTGTATTACTTTAGCCTCAGATATACCAAGTCGGCCTGTGATGCCGAAGAGATTGTACATGACGTATTTGTGAGGCTATGGAACATACGCGGTCATATAAAGTCTACGGAGTCATTGCGGCCGTTGCTATTCGTCATGGCCAAGCATTATCTTATCAATTCCCTCCGATCGAATGTTAATTCTCGAGTGTATGAGGATTATCTGAATTATACAGATATTATTGCTGACAGTGCGTCGCATAATATGGAGTATGATGAGTTTTGTGCCCAGCTGTCCGATGCGCTAAACCGTCTTCCTGAAAAACAGCGTAGAGCTATCGAGCTGTCGCGATTTGAGGGAATGTCGGTCGATGAGATTGCCGAGATATTGAATATCAGCAAGCAGACGGTGTATAATAATATACATATGGGTCTAAAAAGGCTTAAAAATCTGTTGGAAGGAATGACTTTGCTTGCAATCATGGGCGCGAACGCAATACTTAAGTAAGTCACGAAAATTAAGTAAGTCGTAAAAATTATTACGTATATGAATACTTTTAAAACTTTATATTCCAGGCGGAGTCTTTTCGGCATTAGTCATTATCGACAGGCCCGAAATCGCTTATCTGTGGTATGTGGCCCGTCGCAGTCATTATGCCAGGAGGGAATGAGCCAGGGAAATATTTCGTGGAGATTATAATTTATAGGATGAGATATGCATAACCTTATTCAGAAATATAGAGATAATGAGCTTTCGGCTGAGGATGTAAGAATGCTCAGGGAGTTGCTTGACGGAATGTCGGATAACGAGCTCGCCGGGATATTGGAAAAAGACTGGGAGGCATATGGCGCAGGTGGAGAACAGCGCCTGCCTAAAAGTGTGGAATCACGTCTGCGACGGAATATACATATTGCTGTTGGTAAAGGACATTCAAAATGGCGTATAGCCTTTATGGCGGCGGCATGTGTAATTGCGGCAATAATTTGTGTGGGACTTGGATATATTGCACATGGAGGTATGCCTATGTCGGAGGCGGCACATGATGTATATATATCGGCTAATGATACCGGTGGTACCTGCGTCACGTTTCCCGACGGTTCGGCAGTCTCGATGAAGCCTCAGTCGTACATCTCGTATCATGTGCCTCCTTCTGCCGAAGGCGAGCGGAGTATACAGTTTTCCGGTACCGGCCATTTCTGTATTGCGAGAATTCCGGAAAATCCGTTTACGATATCATCGGATATGCTTGATGTGACTGTGCTCGGTACGGAATTTTATCTTTCGGCAGAAAATGACGGAAAGAATGCGCGGCTTTACTTACAGGAGGGACTTGTAAGATTTCAGTCGAAGCTCTCCGGCGAAAGTGTGGAGTTGCATCCCGGCAGTCTGGCTTCGCTTGACTATGAGTCAGGACGTATATCGGTCTCTACTGACAGTTCTCTTGTAGATGTGTTCAGTAAGTCTGATGCCGTTTGCCTTAACTATGAGAATACATCGCTTGGCAGTGTGGTTGAGTCGCTCAATACATGTTATGCGCCATTCCATATTACTTTAGGCTCTGCCGAACTCGGTAAAATGGAGTTTACGGGTACGCTTCCTGCAAATAATCTGATGGAGGCTCTTTCTGTACTTGAATATACAGCTAATCTCAGAATATCGGTAAGCAACAGTGAGGTGACGCTGTATGACTGAAAGGCAGCCGTAGGATTCATAAACAATTTTTCGCTCAGGCGACTCTTCTTATTTAAGATATTGGCGTATAGGGTGCTAATCCGGTGATTCCCGTTTAGGAAAGTATGACATCGGTTGTGGACGGAATGAAAAAATATGTTGTATAACATATTCTGAATAGAGTAAAATATAGCTGTCGGTGATGTATTAGTAGGTGTAATTATAAACCTAATTAATACCGACAATCGCAGTTATGTACAAATCAATTCTACCACGGCTGATTACCGGGTTGTTTGCTATGCTGATGTTGTGTAGTAGCGCACTGGCACAGCAACGCGTTACGGTCAATATTAATCAGTCAAATCTGAAGACCCTGTTTGATACGATTGAGAAGCAGACGTCATATCGTTTCTCTTACATCAACGGAGTGCTTGAAAATGAAGGCCCTGTAACAATCCGACAGGAAAATGTCCCTGTGGCCCGTGTACTTGAGCAAGCCTTGAAAAATACGGGTCTGACATATAAAATAGTGTCGGACAAACAGATTCTTATAACCAAGAAGCCTGTTGCGGGTGATAACCGCGTTACAGTTACCGGCACTGTCTATGAAAGCGAGGGCGACCCGGCAATAGGAGCATCTGTAATGGTCAAGGGAGCCAAAACCGGAACCAGTACGGATATTGACGGACATTTTACGTTGACAGGGGTTCCGTCAGATGCTGTAATCATAATATCGTATATAGGTACTGTACCTCAGGAAATCAGCGCCTCGGACAAGGCTAAATTTGCGAATGTGGTGTTGAGCAAAAACACCGAGATTCTTGACGAGGTGGTTGTGGTAGGCTATGGCACACAGTCGTCAAAACTTGTCACCACGTCTATAAGTAAGGTGAAACTTGATGATATCGACCAGGCCAACGACTATAATCCAATCAAGATGCTTCAGGGTCGTGTGCCCGGTGTCAATATATCCAACTCATCCGGAACGCCAGGCGCGACTCCTAATATCCAGGTGCGTGGTGTGGGCTCAATCAATGGCGGCAGCAAGCCTCTTTATGTGGTCGATGGTATTCCGGCAGAGTCTTATCCAAATATCAATCCGTCGGATATAGAAAGTATAGAGGTGCTGAAAGATGCTTCGGCAGCGGCAATATACGGTTCGCGTGCCAATTCGGGAGTAGTGATTATTACTACCAAGAGCGGAAAGAGCGGCACTACTAAGATTGATGTGTCGGGCCGTATCGGCTTCGGGAAACTTGCCAAGGATATCGAGATGGCAAATGCTACGGAATATGCCAACGCAATGCAGGCTGCCATTGACAATTATAATGTCCAGATGGGGCAGAATGTGCAGTTTTATATGCCCTCTGTAATAGAGGAGACCGACTGGATGAAGATGATTACCCGTGAGACTACAGAGACAGCTACGGGTTCGATAAGTATATCCGGAGGAAACGATGCGACAAATTTCTATGCATCGTTTGGAGCCAACCGTCAGGAGGGATTTATAGAGACGTCAGCATTCAAACAGTATAATCTGCGTACGAAGATATCTCATAAAATCAACCGTATATTCAAGCTGAATATCAATCTTGCCGGTGCGGCTTCGGAATATAATCAGGTAGAGGAGAGTTCGACTTCACTCAAGGTGCTCCGTACGGCTCGTGAGGTTCAGCCCTGGTATGGCGCTTATGATGCTGATGGAAGCTATAAGAAGAATGGTGTGGAGATTGTGCGTCATAATCCGCTGATGCTTATCAATGAGGAAAAATGGACGTTGAAGAAGTATCATCTTTCGGGAGTATTCAATCTGGAGATTACTCCGTTCCAGGGATTTAAGTGGACTCCTCAGGCCAGTCTGTATACCATACTCGACAATACTACCAAGAAGCTGACCGAGCGTCATGACGCTCGTAAGAATAATTCGGGGTGGGGCGCCGTATCAGAGCAGAAGGACCAATCGTTCCGCTATGTGATTGATAATGTGTTTACTTATAATAATTCTGCCGATAGACTTATATATAGTGTGATGGCCGGACACTCATTTGAGCGCTATACTTATAATAAGTTTGGCGCACGTTCCGACAACTATGCCAATGATGCGTATCCGTCATCGAGTTTCGACCTTATCAATCTGTCAACAAATATTTTTCCCGGCGATATAAGTTATACTGGTTATTCGCTTGAGTCATACTTCGGGCGTGTGGCTCTTAACTGGGACAATCGTTATATAGTAAACGCATCGTTGCGTTGCGACGGTTCGAGCCGATTCTCTAAAGGTAGCCGTTATGGTTATTTCCCGTCAGTGTCATTTGCATGGCGTGCCACCGAAGAGGAGTTTTTCCCAAAAGATGCAATCGTCAACGATGCCAAGCTGCGCCTTAGCTGGGGTAAGACCGGTTCGATGGCCGGCGTCGGAAACTTTGCTGCACTTTCCCTTATTGGCGCCGGTGGTGCGTCGTATAATGAGTCGGCCGGTTTTCTGATTTCACAGGATGCGCGTTCGCTTACATGGGAGAAGGCCAATCAGTACAACGTAGGTGTTGATGTTGAGTTGTGGAATCAGCGTCTGTCGTTTACCGGCGATGTGTTTCTACAGCGTACAACCGATTTGTTGTATTCCAAGCCAGTCAATTCGACGACTGGATATACGTCAATTTCATCAAATATCGGTACTCTCGAAAATCGTGGTGTCGAACTTGCTCTTACCGGTAAAATTCTCACCGGCGATTTCAAGTGGACTCTTTCGGGCAATATCTCGTTTGTAAAAAACAAACTTGTAAAACTTATCGACGGATCAGATATAATCCTGATGGGTGCTGCCAATGATAAAGTTGGTGGCAATATGCATGCTCTTATAATCGGTCAGCCACTCAGTACATATTATATGCTCCGTATGGATGGCATATATCAGCGCGACGATGAGGTGCCGGCCAAACTGTATGCAAAGGGTGTGCGTGCCGGCGACGTCCGCTATTACGATTATAATGGCGACGGCGATATCTCTGAGGCTGACCGTATGAATGTCGGGAAGGCTTCGCCTGATTGGTATGGCGGTATCACATCGACATGCTCCTGGCGAGGTTTTGACCTTAATATATTCGGACAGTTCTCCTATGGAGGCAAGATTATGGCCGGATGGCGTGGCGTCGGATCGGAGGGTACCGAGCATATGGGTTCTTCATTCTCCTCAATAAAGGTTCACGACGCGACAGAACAGGTTGTACAGTTTTATAACATCAGTAAAGCGGCAGCCACGACTTACTGGCGAGGTGAGGGGACATCCAATACGATGCCTCGTATGATTTATGGTAACGGTGTGCATCAGGGTTACACGAATGGCAACGGCTACAACGGACAGACCTCTACACGTTTTCTTGAGGATGGTTCATATTTCAAAATCAAGTCGGTAACACTCGGATATACTCTTCCTGAAAATTTGTTGCGTAAACTGAGTATCGACAATCTGCGTGTGTATATGACTGTCGACAACCTGCTGTGCTTTACCAAATATTCCGGCTATGATCCGGAAGCATCGTATACAGCCGACCCGTCGAGCACAGGATATGGCTCGGACTTCGGGTTGCAGCCGATTATGCGCACATTTATTTGGGGCCTTAACTTAACCTTCTAATAATCCACTAAAATGAAAATGAGAAATTTGATATACAGAACTTTGGTTGTTGTCATTGGGGCTGTGGCTATGAGTTCTTGTGCCGACATGCTCGATGACATAAAGCCGAAAGACAAGATTGATGCCGGCATGATGACCGAGTCTGACCTCTCGAAGGTGGTCAACGGTGTGTATGCCACAATGGAGAGCCATATGAGCGCCATGTGGTGGGATGGCGATGTAATGGGTGAGAATTTCCGGTCGGGCCCCGGTGGCAATCTTACCGATCCGCTTGATATGTCACCGTCGACAGCTTCGGTTAAGTCGCGCTGGAGTAATTGCTACACCTCGCTCAAGCAGGTTAATTTCCTGATTGAGAACTACGAGGGTAATTCCAATCAGAATGCTCAGATGGTACGCACGGCCGGTGGTACCGGTTACTTTTTCCGTGCGCTCATCTATTACAATGCCGTGATTCGCTGGGGCAAGGCTTCGATATTGCGTAAACGTCAATATGATGTTGTTCCGTTGTCTGATGAGGATGATGTATGGCGGTTTATTATAGAGGATCTTGAAAAGGCCGAGCAGTTGCTGCCTGATTTCTACGATCGTTTCTATGTCTCGAAAGCCGCCTGCAATGCATTGCAGGCCAGAGTATATCTGGCGACAAAACAGTATGATAAGGCTGTGGCTGCAGCCGATAAGGTGATTGGTGTGCCGGCGTTGTCACTCACTAAGACATCGATTGACTGGGCCAAGATGTTTGTATACAATAGCGTAAGTTCAGAACTGGTGTTTGCCCTTGCTAACAAACGCACTACATCTACGATTCTGTTTTATCAATATATCAACGATGTGGATGGCTCGTGGAACTATTCGGCCACTCATGAACTTTATGCCGGGCTCTATGCCGATGCTGAATATCGGCAAGGCGATATACGAGGCAAGGCTGTGTTTGGCTCTGATGCTACGCGCATAATAAAGTTCCCCAACGAACTTGAGGGACAGTTTGTGAAAAATGAGACTCCGAGTCAGACACCGATACCTGTGTTGCGTCTTGCCGAGGCATATCTCATAAAAGCCGAGGCTCAGGGAGCGTTGGCCGGTATGTCGACGATGACAGAGTTCCTTAAAGCGCGTTATAGCAGTGCCTCTCTGCCTGCGTCAATGAATGATATTGATTTTCAGAATCTTGTGCTTGACGAACGCAGACGTGAGCTATATTGCGAGGGATTCCGGTGGTATGACTTGAAACGTACCGGAAGACTTGATTTGTTTAAATCGCTTAATGGTCGTACTCATCTAATGTATTGGCCTATTCCCCAGACTGAGATTGATCTGGCCGGAGCCGACAACTATCCTCAGAATCCGGGATACGGAACTACAAATTAATCATTTAGTATGCTTGAAATGAAAACATTTGCTATAAAACCCTATATAATGCTGTGCCTGTTTTTGTCGGTTGTGGCGGCTGGCTGTGCTGACGATATATGTGTGGACAAGGATTCGCTTACCGCACAGTTCTCGTTTGAGAAATCGTTTTATCTCACTAATGAGGAGGTATTCATAAGGAATACTACACAAGGTGGCAGCGGTAAATATGAATATGAATGGGACTTCGGCGACGGACGTACATCTTCAGAAGCTGAGCCTCATTTGATGTTCAATGAAATAGGCGCCTATACAATAACACTTAATGTACGTGATAGTAAAGGGCGCTATGCAATGGCCCATAAGATATTGTCGATTGAGCCGGAACCACTTCCGGAAGTTGGCAACATGGTGCTTAAATGGGTTGCTGACCAGCCTCTTGGAGCTGTAAGGTCGATTGCTCCGGCTGTGAGTGATGACAATTATGTGTTTATGACCTCGGAGGATCATATCGCACGTAAATTTGACGGTTCTACCGGACGGCAGATATGGCAGTTTGATCTCCGGAATGCTGCTGACGGACCTTCTCCTGAGGGTAATACCCATGTGTCACCATCGATTGATGCTGATGGGACATCTTATTTTGGAACCGGTAATACATCTGGAAAGATTGCACGGTTGTATGCAATTAATCCTGACGGTACTAAGAAGTGGGTGATGAGCTCTGATGCGAATACCGGATTCTGGAATAAGGGAAATGCAGCGACGCCTCGATTACATTATATAATATGTCCTGTTGGTGATAATTATATTTATGTCGGTAATGCAGGTGGTGCAGGGTCGGTGCTTGCCGTTGATAAGTCTACCGGTTTTCGTTCGGGATATGCTGCTTCGTCGGTAAACGACGGAGGACCTAATGGAGGAGTTACAGGCGGACTTGTGTTGTCGGGTACTACTGTAGCATGGTATGGTGCTAAAAACGGTGTGTTCGGATGCTCGTCTTCTGCTCTTGACGCAGGTGGAAATGTGCCATATTGGCAGGTGTCTAACGGTAAGACTTCCGACACGGGTAATGGTGCGCTTGCGGTAGGTGCTGACGGCACAATATATGGGTGTGCTCGTCTTACACAAGGTGAGCATGCCGGGACGTCGTGTGTGTTTGCGATATCACCCTCCGGATCTGAACTTTGGCGCTGTTCGATAGGCATTACCGGAAATCTTGATCTTGGCGGTGTGGTTGTGGCTTCTGATGGCTCGATTATTGTGACTGCCAAGCGTACTGCCGGAGAGTTCAACGGAGGTGTGTATTGTGTGTCACCTGCAGGGCAGTTCATGTGGAAATACGGTATTGCCGAAGATGTGTCGGGCTGTGCTGCCATTGACCAGGCCGGAAATATACATTTTGGAACAGAATCAGGCAACTATTATATCATAAAGCCTGTAGCGGGAGATGACCAGCTCGTTCTGAAAAAGGATATCGCCGCCATGATTGCAGAGAGTGATTCACCCATGGCATCGGCCTGGAGTGCTGGAGGCGGCAAGATATGGAGTTCTCCGACTATCGGAAATGACGGTACTATATATATAGGAATAACCAATAACACCAATAATACTTCCAGCGCGCTGGTTGCACTTCATGATGATGGAATTACAGGAGCAGCACAGTCGGCATGGCCTATGCGTGGAAAAGACGCTCGGCATACTTCGCGTGTTGTGGCCGGTGGCGGATCGTCAGATCCCGGTACCGATCCTTCGGACTCCGGTCAGCTTCCTCTTACATGGAATATGAAA
This sequence comes from Muribaculum sp., assembly GCF_029051885.1. GTDB lineage: Bacteria > Bacteroidota > Bacteroidia > Bacteroidales > Muribaculaceae > Muribaculum. Next base: position 1,141 of record NZ_JAIDKI010000092.1, on the reverse strand, counting down.
GAGGATATGAAGTCGCTTGCTGCCAATCCTCGCAAAGTATGGATGTGTGCACATCGGGGTATTACCGGGGCTGGTATAAAATCAGGTGTGCCTGAAAATTCTATTGCAGCAATTGATTGTGCTGTAAATGCCGGTGCGGAGATTATTGAGATTGACGTGCGTCCGACTAAAGATGGAGTGCTTGTCCTGATGCATGATGAGACGATTGATCGTACGACTACCGGCTCCGGTAAGGTTGCTGATTTGACATATGCTCAGATTCAGCAGTATTTTCTTAAGGATTACAATACCGGAAAACCTACGGCTTATAAAGTGCCTACACTTGAGGAGGCTTTTAAGCATGGACGTGGTAGGATATATTTCAATTTGGATATATCTAACAAACTTGTCCCGGGAGATGCAACCAATTCATTGATAACTATGGCAAACCTTATTCAGAGTCTTGATATGGACAATCAGACTGTAGTATACATCGGTGGAAAAATGAGTGTTGCGAATGCGTTGAAGGATTATCCCTCGCTGCTTATCCATCCATATGTGGCAGTAAAGTCGCAGATTGATAGCTTTTCGGCTCTTGGTTCAGTTTTCCTTTTCCAGATGTCAACTGACGATGGAATGAATAATGCAACAATTGTGGCTCAGATAAGAGAAGCAGGAGGTCTGCCATATGCCAATTCTTTGAATGGGCCTGATAATAGCATGGCGGCTGGTAATTTTGATGGTGTCGATAAATTAGTTAATAACGGAATTAATATAATTCAGACTAATTATGCTGATATTCTGGGGCCATATCTGAAATCAAAGGGATTAAGATAAGATTATTATAATGTTTATGGCGTCGCGCTGAAGAAAAAAACTTTGGCGTGACGCTTTGTTGTATTCGGAAATTGGGTTAAACATGCTATTATTGTCTGAAGGGTGGTTGTCTGTGCTATGGCCGGTAAATTATAGTATACATTATTATATAAGGGAAGTCGAAATGTAAACAAAAGTTAAAGTATAATTGTTATTTGTTTGAGGGATAGAAGTATAGTTTAAGAAGAATGTTTTATAGCATAAATTTTTTGTTGTAAAATTTGGAGGTAATGCAGAAAGTGTCTAACTTTGCACTCGCTTTTGAGAAACACCCCACGGGGCTGCG
>NZ_JAIDKI010000091.1 GCF_029051885.1 Muribaculum sp. | reverse complement strand
CTATATATAGGATTGTAAACTGTATCGCTGTCTTTGTCATTGTGGCGGCAGGTGTACTCTCGTTGTTGGATTATTTCGGAATTATATGCCGAGGCATATCATGGGTGTGTCTGACTGTCGTTCTCTTCTCCGGCGGTAAGTAAGTCCAGTTCCTGGCGCATGTCGTTGGCTATTACTCTTACTGTCGACAGTGTTGAGAAATCGGTCAGCAGCTTGATACGGAGCGCGTAGAAGTTGTCATCATGCTCTTTTTCGTGGCTGATGATGGTGCCTACGGGTATCCCTTCCGGGAATACCGCCGAGTATCCCGACGTAACAATTGTGTCGCCTTTGCGGAAACGTTCGTGTCGGGGCATCTCTTCGAGTACAGCCTCGCCGGGATTGCGTCCGTCCCACACGAGCGACCCGAAGTAGTCGCGGCCTTTCACCTTGCAGCTGAGGCGCATCTTGGGATTGAGCAGTGAGATGACACGGGCGGAATGGTCGCCTACCACATTCACAATTCCCACCACACCGTTCTGGTCTACTACTCCCATTTCGGGCCGGACAGAGTCGAGGCGACCTTTTTCGATGGTGATATAGTTGTGTGAACGCGACACACTGTTGCTTATCACATGGGCGATTATGAAGTCGAAAGGCTGCATCACCGAGTCGTGGGCAAGCGAGTCGGCATATACTTTTTCGTTCATGGCCCGGAGCTGCTTGCGGAGTCCGATTACTTCGAGCTCGAGATCGGCAGTGCGTCGTTGTAAATCTTCGTTAATATCGTGAAGATGGAAATACGATGTGACGTTGGCCGCGACACCATAGATAGCCGAGGTGGCACGTCCCGCCGAGGTCATCCATACGTAGTGTTGATAGGGGTTTGTATCAAACAGCCATATGCATGATACCACTACGTAGAATGTAAAAAGAAACCATCGGCTGTATTTCAGCAAAAAGTCCCATAGGGTGCTCATCGATACCTGTCAGGGGTGAAGCGGGATGGATTAATAAATGTTTTTTCAGGATTATGCTCTCCATAGGCCCGTTGTGGCTTCCGGCGAAGTCATAATCCTGAAAATATAAAGTGCTGATACCGGCATGTCGGTCTTTATCGGCATGCCGCAGTGTGACGTCAGCGTATCAGGAACTTGAATTTGTCGATATTTTTCAGCGCCACGCCAGTACCGCGGGCAACAGCCAGCAGCGGATCTTCGGCGATGTGGAACTGGCTACCGATTTTGGCGTAATGACGCTTGTCAAGACCGCGCAGGAGCGCGCCGCCGCCGGCAAGCCAGATACCGTTGCGCACGATGTCGGCATAAAGTTCCGAGGGTGTCTGCTCCAGGGCGCTCAGCACTGCGGCCTCGATTTTGGAAATCGACTTTTCGATACAGTGTGAAATCTCCTGGTAGCTTACAGGCACTTCCATCGGGAGGGCTGTCATCTGGTTGGGACCATGCACGATGTAGTCTTCGGGCGGATTTTCGAGCTCGGTGAGCGCGGAGCCTACATTTATCTTGATAAGCTCGGCAGTGCGTTCTCCGACACGGATATTGTGGGCACGGCGCATGTGCTCTTTGATATCGTCGGTGAAGTCGTCGCCGGCAATCTGGATTGACTTGTTGCTTACGATGCCGCCGAGCGATATTACGGCGATTTCAGATGTACCGCCGCCTATGTCGACAATCATGTTGCCTTCAGGGGCACGCACGTCGAGTCCGATACCCAGGGCGGCTGCCATGGGCTCGTATATCATATATACATCGCGGCCGTCGGCATGCTCCGATGAGTCGCGCACGGCACGGATTTCGACTTCCGTAGAGCCGGATGGGATTCCGACAACCATGCGGAGCGAGGGGCTGAACCAGTTGCTTTTTGTGCTTACCTTTTTTACGAGGCCTCTGATCATCAGCTCTGCTGCGTTGAAGTCGGCAATCACGCCTTTGCGCAGCGGGCGTACGGTGCGGATGCCTTCAGGCTCCTTGCCCTGCATCTGCTGAGCCTCGGTGCCTACGGCGAGCAGTTTGCCGGTCTTGGTGTCAAGGGCCACAATCGACGGCTCGTCAATCACAATCTTATCATTGTGTATGATGATGGTGTTGGCAGTGCCGAGGTCGATGGCTATTTCTTTTGTAAATGAGAATAGACCCATTGGATTTTCTTATTTTGTATGCATGCTCCGTCCGAGGAACGGACGGGAGCATGCGCAGAGATGTGTTGTTAGTGTTTGAAGTGGCGGAATCCGGTTACTGCCATGGCCATGTCGTGGGCGTTGCAGAAGTCGACCGATTCCTGGTCGCGGATTGAGCCTCCGGGATGTACTACAGCCTCGATGCCTGCTTCGTGGGCGATTTCCACGCAGTCGGGGAAGGGGAAGAAGGCGTCGGAAGCCATAACGGCACCCTTCAGGTCGAAGCCGAAGCTCTGAGCTTTGGCGATAGCCTGACGCAGGGCGTCGACGCGCGAGGTCTGTCCTACGCCGGATGCGTAGAGCTGGCCGTTTTTAGCAAGAACAATCGCGTTGCTCTTAGAGTTCTTGACAATCTTGTTGGCGAAGAGGAGGTCGGCTACCTGCTCGGGTGTAAGGGCACGGGTGGTGACGCCTTTGAGCTCGTCGGGAGTCTCTACCTTGAGGTCGCGTTCCTGGCCAAGGGCGCCGTTGAGGCATGAACGGAACGACATTTTTGTCGACAGGGGCTCGTTCTGTACGAGAATGATGCGGTTCTTTTTCTGTTCGAGTACCTTCAGGGCGTCGTCGGTGTATGCGGGGGCAATCACTACCTCGAAGAAAATCTTGTTGATTTCCTCGGCGGTGGCTGCATCGATTGTGCCATTGGTCACAAGCACTCCTCCGAATGCGCTTACGGGGTCGCCGGCGAGGGCGTCTTTCCAGGCTTCGAGGATGGTGGGGCGAGTGGCTACACCACATGCGTTGTTATGCTTGAGCACGGCGAAAGTCGGATCGGCGAATTCGCTGATGAGGGTCACAGCGGCGTCGATGTCGAGCAGATTGTTGTAGGAAATCTCCTTGCCGTGGAGCTGGGTGAACATTTTTTCGAAATCGCCGAAGAAGAATCCTTTCTGATGGGGGTTTTCGCCATAGCGCATGGTTTTGGCACCGTCGATGGCTACACGCAGAGCAGAGGGACCTCCGTCGAGGTCGAAATAATTGAATATAGAGCTGTCGTAGGCTGAGCTTACGGCGAATGCCTCTTTTGCAAACCAGCGGCGCTCGTCGAGCGACGACTTGGCTCCGTTGCGGCGGAGCATTTCGGCGAGAGGAGCATACTGGCCTTTTGATGCGACGATTATCACGTCGTTGTAGTTTTTAGCGGCTGCACGGATGAGCGAGATGCCGCCTATGTCGATTTTCTCGATGATATCGGCGTTGGATGCGCCGGAAGCGACTGTGTCGACGAATGGATAGAGGTCGACAATCACCAGGTCGATTTCCGGGATTTCGTATTGGGCTATCTGGGCCTTGTCGCCTTCATGTTCGCGGCGGTTGAGTATGCCGCCAAATACTTTGGGATGAAGGGTCTTTACGCGGCCACCGAGTATGGAGGGGTAGCCGGTGAGGTCTTCCACTGCGTCGCAAGGATAACCGAGGCTTTCGATAAATGTCTGTGTTCCACCGGTTGAGAGAAATTTCACACCGTCGTTGTGGAGTAGGGAGAGTATCTCGTCAAGGCCGTCTTTGTGATAGACCGAGATGAGTGCAGTCTTGATGTTTTTGATGTCGGACATGCTTAATTCTTTTAATAGTCGGATTCAGAGCGCAAATTTAGTAAAAAATGCGCGTACTTTAATGAATGGAGAGAAAATTTTCCAAAAGATTTTCGGAGGCATATGTCTTGGGCTCGCAATCTTTTTTTGAGATTTGATTGCGAATATTCTGATGGTAATATTGCGTTGGCAAATCACCAACCGACGTTGGCCGGACTTTTGCTTCCTAAGGGTATGGGGCCGGGTATTTGCAGTGTGTCATAATTATCAGATTAATTTAAAGGGGTGGGGATGTGTTATAAAACCTTTTATGTAAAAATGCATTGCAAATATACGGACTATTTTTGTATTTGCAAAACGAATGGCAGAAGTTTTGTGAAATTTTTTAGAGGGAAAATTTATATCTTTGTGTTTGTA
>NZ_JAIDKI010000090.1:2535-11988 GCF_029051885.1 Muribaculum sp. | reverse complement strand
GTATGGGGTTTCCTTTGGATTCACTCTTGCGGTTCGAAATATTTATGACAATCAAAGACAAACTTCTAAAGTTTGACTATATTTTCTTTTTTAATAGTAATGCTTTGTTTGTTGACTCTGTAGGAATTGAACTACTACCCTCTAATTCTGAAAAATTAGTTGGAGCAGAATGGCCAGGCAAACGTAAACCATTTAAGCATCCGATGTTCTATCCATACGAGCGTAATAAGAATTCTGCTGCGTATATTGCTCCATATGAAAAGCAACCATATTTATATTATATGGGAGGACTAAATGGAGGCGAAGCTAAAGCATATCTTAATATGATTTCAACGCTTGCCCAAAATATAAGGAGAGATTATGATGCAGGAATAATAGCTCGTGTTCATGATGAGTCTCATATAAATAAATATTTTCGAGCCCATCCATGTAAAATCCTATCCCCCGAATATTGTATGCCTGAGGAATGGATAACTCCCGAATTCACACCTAAAATTATATTTAGAGATAAGGTGAAAGTTGATCAATATTTCAATAAAGGCCGGTCATCATCATATGGGTCTAAGATAAAAAAAAGTGCGTTAATAATTAAAGATGCTCTTATTTGGTATTTAAAATGAAAATAGTAAAATTCTTAGGTGGACTCGGCAACCAGATGTTCCAACTTGCCTTATTGAAATCACTGCAAAACCTATATCCTGAGGAACGTATACTTGCCGACATTTTTTCTTACAATGGATATGGATTACATAATGGTTTTGAGGTAGCAGATATATTTAATTTATCAGTTGAATTTGCCACCCTTAAAAATGTAGCGAGTGTCGCTTGGCCTTTTCCCAACTATCGTACATGGCAAATTGGTAGCCGCATCTTACCGCAAAGGCGTTCAATGTGCATTGATTTGAAAAATACTGATTGGGATAATCCGAAATATAAATACTACGAAGGTTATTGGCAGAATGAAAAATTTTTCAAATCGATTCGCCCGTCTCTATTAGATGTATTCTCTTTCCCATTAGATGATAATATACACAACAATAAACTTTTAAATGATTTAACGAATACGTCAAGTATATCTATTCATATCAGACGGGGTGATTATATCGGCAATAAATTATATCAAAATATTTGTACTTCAGAATACTATAGAAATGCGATAGAATTCGTCACAAGTCAATTACAAGCTGTAGACATAGCCTGTATATTTTCCAATGACATGGAATGGTGTAAAAAAAATATTCCAGTATTATTGCCAAGCGGCGTAGATATTAGATATGTGGATTGGAATACAGGCATCAATAGTTTCCAAGACATACATTTAATGTCTAAATGCAACCATAATATTATTGCAAATTCTTCATTCTCATGGTGGGGGGCTTGGCTAAATCAGAATCCTAATAAAATAGTGGTTACTCCTAATAAATGGACAAATAATACTATTGGAGAGGATCCGATATGCGACTCTTGGAGTAGAGTCAAAATAAATTAAATTACTGATAATAGATTCTATATCTCATGTTATTTTCTGTTTTGATGTCGCTCTACGCCAAAGAGCGGCCCGACTTTCTGCGTCAAAGTCTCGACAGCATATTTAGCCAGACAATAGCTCCTACTGAAGTTGTTATTGTAGAAGACGGTCCACTTACTACAGATTTATACTCTGTACTTGATGAATTTGAGTTAAATCATGCTGAAATCAAACGTGTAGCACTTAAAGAAAATGGAGGGTTAGGTAATGCACTTAATGAAGGGTTGAAATACTGTTCACATGAGATAGTGGCACGAATGGATACTGATGATATTGCACTTCCCAATCGTTTTGAAAGTCAGATAGACATATTTAACACATACCCTGATGTGCAGGTTGTAAGTTGTTGGATTGACGAATTTGAGGGTAACCCTATGAACATTGTTTCTACCAGGAAAATACCTGAATTCCCATTTGAAATTTATAAATATGGGAAAAAACGGTGTCCAATTAATCATCCTGCATCTGTATTTCGTAAAAGTGCAATTTTATTTGCTGGTGGATATCGGCATTTTCCTTTATTTGAAGATTATTATCTTTGGGTACGTTTACTATTAAATGGTGCTAAATTTTACAATATTCAAGAGTCATTATTGCTTTTTCGCTCATCTTCAGATGTGTTTAAACGTCGAGGTGGACTAAAGCATGCATTGGAAGAAGTAAAATTCCAAAATCACATACGGGCAATCGGATATATAAATATGTTACAAATGGTTGTAAACATTACGATTCGATTTACCACACGAATAGTTCCTAATTCATTGCGTGGATTTATATATAAAAAGCTACTCCGCTAATCACCAGTTAACAAATTCTATGATAAAAAGGCTTGGTTATGTTGATTGCCTGAAAGGATTTGCAATCTTTCTCGTTGTCTTAGGGCATGTTGTCCAAAATTATAATCTGATGGATTCGTGGATTTTTCGGATTATTTATTCGTTCCATATGCCATTGTTCATGTTTATGAGCGGATATGTGTGTTTCCGCAAATATGACTGGACAATAATAAAGAAACGAGGGATACAATTATTGATTCCGTTTTTTAGCTACATTCCTGTAAAATATGGGCTTGACATCTTATTGACGGGCAATCAGAATATTTCTCTTCTGGAATACATCTGTCGGGTAGTTTATCATCCTGATGGAGGGCTGTGGTTCTTATGGGCCTTATTTTTCATCACAGTGCTTTTTATAGCAAGCAGACGTATTGCACGGAGAATCAATCTCCCTGAATGGATTGTGTTTGCGACTGTGGCCGGCTTATTAAATGGGATTGTCATCTTTGGCAATGTGCGCCAGTTCGGATTTCATTGGATAGCATGGTATTTCATCTATTTTTGTGCCGGAGTGATGTGGCGCACATGGAACGAGAACAAGAATGATACCCGTAAGTTTGATTTCCGATTGCTTATATCATGCGCTATAGTTTTTCCGGTGATGGTATACTTTTTCCGTATGCATAATGAACCTCCTACTTTCTATCAATGGATAAATCTTGGACGCCTGTTCCCGGTTGTATACCGTCTGGTAATCGGAATGGTCGGGACGATGCTTGTATATGAACTGTTCAAACTATATAACAAGCAAACCGAGCGGCTACACTTCTTAAGCAAAATGGGGGGGGTGACTTTGGGAATATACTATATCCACTTCCTTGTATTGCAAATTGTATTCACATGGCCAATTTTTGGAAATGCGATTGTAATCGGTATATGCCTGTACACAATAATCGTATCGATTATCAGCTATACATTGTCGAGGGCATGCCTCAGATATCGTATTCCGGCACTGTTGGTAATGGGCAAATGGCCTGACCGAAACGATAGGGCAATCTTGGCACGATAGCAAGAGATAGCCTTTGAGAAAGAGCCTGGCACCGCGCGGACATAGTGCCAGGCTCTTTTTGATATAGCATACGAATAGCACCGACGTTGGGACTTTGATACATCCCAACGCCGGTGCTATGTTTTCATAAAGGCGATGAATTATATGGAGGAATAGTAATGGTCGAGGATGTCGCGCGCGGCGGTAAATGATGATTGCTGATTGGCCAGCACGCGAGCCTCTTTGTCGGCCAGCAGTGCCTCGATATCGGGACGTGTGTAGAAGTTGCGGCGCAACTGCTCGTCGATGGTCTCATACATCCAGTAGCGCGCCTGTTCGTTACGCTTGCGCTCGAAGTAGCCGTTGGCTTTCACATAGTCGAAATAGCGGTCAATCATATCCCACACTTCCGCGATGCCGATAGCGTAGTAGCCGGAATAGCACAGCACTTCGGGCGACCATCCGGAGGGCGACGGGGGGAAAAGCTGCAACGCGCTGCGAAACTGGGCCTGGGCCAGGCGCGCGCGGTCTACATTGTCGCCGTCAGCCTTGTTGATTACGATGCCGTCGGCCATTTCCATAATGCCACGTTTGATTCCCTGCAGTTCGTCGCCTGTGCCGGCAAGCTGAATCAGCAGGAAGAAGTCGACCATAGAGTGTACGGCGGTCTCGCTCTGACCTACGCCTACGGTCTCTACAAATATGTTGTTGTAGCCGGCAGCCTCACATAGCACGATAGTCTCGCGTGTCTTTCTTGCCACTCCGCCCAGGCTTCCGGCCGAGGGGCTGGGGCGTATGAATGCATGCGGATTGACCGACAGACGCTCCATTCGGGTTTTGTCCCCGAGGATGGACCCTTTTGTGCGCTCGCTCGAAGGGTCGATGGCGAGAACGGCAAGTTTGCCGCCATCTTTCAGCACATGCAGCCCGAACTCATCAATCGAGGTCGACTTGCCGGCGCCGGGCACACCTGTTATGCCGATGCGCCGTGAGTTTCCGGAGTAGGGGAGACATTTCTCAATCACCTCCTGGGCTATTTTCTGATGTTCCGGCGAAAGGCTTTCGACCATGGTCACGGCGCGACTGAGCATTGTGACATCGCCCTTGAGTATCCCTTCGACAAGTTCACCGGCCGACGGCATGGGGCGCCGGCGTCGAGCCTTCATATAGGGGTTGACCGATGGCGGCTGAGCCACTCCGTTGTTGACTGTCAGACCCGCATATTGCGAGTCGTTTTCGATATGATGGTGGTTGTCGTGATGGGCGTCCATGGAGATTTCAGTTTTACAATAATGCAAATTTAATAATTCATAGCCCAATAAGCAAAATAAAGGGGCACAACTATGCCATATGCGGCGTGTCGTGCCCCTTCGGTATTAATGACAATCTCTAATCTGTCGCCTGATCTACTGCCATGCTGACTTGCGCCGGATTCTCAGCCGGTTTCGACAATGTAATGGGAATCTTTACCCACAGGCGTCCCGGTATAAGCCTCCAGAAGAATACGGCCGCTGCCCACCGGCGGTCAATGACTGCGATGCGGGTGCGTTTTTTCAGCGCCTTGATAATCATCGGCACTACCTCGCCCTCTTTCATTGTCATGGGATATTTCCGGTCGGGGTCGAGCAATGGAGTGCGCACCCATCCTGGACGAATGTCGGTAAACGCGATTTTCAACCCATTCATGCGCGACAACTGCTCCAGCGCCTCTATATAATTCTGCTGATAGCGCTTCGACGCAGAGTATGCCGCAATCTCACCTATGCCCTTGGTGCCTGCCACTGACGATATTATGGCAATATGTCCTTTACCGACATTGCGGAAATAATGGAAAGCCGTGTCTACCATGCGGGTAAACCCTACCACATTGGTCTCTGCCGTATCCACTTCACGCTGTATGTCGAGCTTCGGATCAAAGAATCCGATTCCGGCCACATGGAAATATATGTCCATACCTCCGAGTTTACGGATTAGAGACAACAGCTTACGCGGTGCTTCCGCTTTGGTTATGTCTATCGCTTCCCACTCTACTGAATCAGGAAACATCTCTTTGAGAGCTTTCATCCGCTCTACCTTGCGTCCGGCGACGCCGACACGCCATCCGGTGGCGGCCAGCGATTCGGCTACATGCTCTCCGATTCCCGAAGTAGCGCCCATTATCACGATTTTCTTCATGTCAGAGTTGTCTTGATTTTATGTTACAGAGAAATATTCTTACTTATATGTAACGCATGCCATGCATGTATTGTTGGATTTATATGAGATAAAACAATCGGCATCACTGCAAGGTGATGCCGATTGTTTCAATGTGATTTATGTCAGTAGGTTAATTTTCACCCTGGCCAATCTGCGGCTTGATGTCATAGGCAAACATGCATATTGAGAAGCCCCAGTAGATGAATGCCAAAGAGGTAAGGAAGCTGACCATCTCCATATTCTGAATCCATCCTGCTTCTACAAAGAAAAATCCGATAAGCATCAGCAAAATGCCGTTGATAAGATACAGCCACCAGTATTTTCCCTTATGCCCGTTGACCGAACTTATTATCATCGTGATACCCCAATAGATGAAAATGAGAGCCAGGAAGTAGGGGAATACCTCTTCCGACAGAAGGATGCTTCTCACCATCAGGAATCCGATAAACATGTCAATCATACCTCCGGCAATCCACCAGCCCCATCCTTTCGGGAAATGAGGCCCGGCGGCTACAATAAGCTGGACGATACCTGCAAGAATCAGAAGCCAGCCGAATATCTGGGAGGCAACAGCATATCCTGCAACAGGCCAAAACCAGTATGCGAAACCGCACAACACCATCATGATACCGGCTATCAACACGAGCCACCAGCTCTTGGAGTAGCCCAGGAAGTTTAATTTTGAGAGACTCATAATTAAATAAATTTAGTTGAACTATTATTTTAATTTAATAACAATACTATTTGTGAAATAGTTGCAACTGATACTGAATTTATTGAGTCTCCTGTAATATGGCTGATAGATATAATGACTGAGGTTATAAAAAACTCCTCCGGTGCATTTATGACACCGGAGGAGCATATAATCGGGATATATATATCGGTCTATGAATTAGAACGCGGTAACGATACCCATGAATGAGGCTGCATCAAGAGCTGCGCCACCGATAAGTCCGCCATCGATATCGGGCTTTGCAAAGAGTTCCTTTGCATTTGAGGGCTTGCAGCTGCCGCCATAGAGGATAGAAGTGTTGTCGGCTACTTCCTTGCCGTAACGCTCTGCAATGAGGTTGCGGATGTGTGCATGCATGTCCTCAGCCTGCTCGGGAGTAGCGGTCTTGCCTGTGCCGATAGCCCATACGGGTTCGTAAGCAAGGATGATTTTGCCGAAGTCTTCGGCTGACAGATGGAAGAGTGCTTCTTCAATCTGCTTCTTCACTACTTCGTTGTAAGAACCGTCCTCACGCTCGGCAAGAACCTCGCCGATGCAGAAGATAGGAGTAAGGTTGTTCTCAAGAGCAAGAGCTACCTTTTCTTTGAGGATTTCAGAAGTCTCGCCATAGTACTGACGACGCTCTGAATGGCCGAGGATTACATATGTTGCGCCGGTTGAAGCTACCATGGGTGCGGAAACCTCGCCGGTGTATGCGCCCGACTTGTGGTCAGCACAGTTCTCTGCGCCAAGGCCAAGTTTATTTGTGTCGATTACAGCATTTACAGATGCCAGGTGAGTGAACGGGGTGCAGATAACCACGTCGCATTTGGGTGTTACGCCGCAGAGGGCTTCATTGACTTCTTTGGCAAGAGCTACGCCTTCCTGGAGTGTTGTGTTCATCTTCCAGTTGCCGGCTACTACATTTTTTCTCATAGTTGTATTGAATTTTATTGGGTTATGTCAGTTGCATGAAGAGAGGTGCTGCATGATGATGTGCAAATTTACTTATTTTTTTTGATTCATGCGAGTAAAATGCAATTTAACAGCTCTGCCACTTCTGTCAAGAATCCATAAGAAAAGTTCAAGACCGCAAAAAAACAGTGTAAGAGTCAGCATTATAGTCTTTCCTGAGAATCCGAGTGACGCAAATGTGTCAGGACCGGGATGCTCGAAGATTTCTGAATCAATCGAACTGAGGGTGCGTTTCCACCGGATAATACCGTCACAAAGATAGACTACAGCAATGTTGCCTCGGGCAATTTCCTTTATTGAGGTATCCTCGCTTGTATAGATAGGATAGGACGCCATCGACAGGTCACGCCACATGTCCACTCCTTCGCTGTCGGTTGCGATTATTGCAGCCATTGTGCCTCCACGCGAATCAATGTATCTGTTTATCTCATTTATAAGATATGTTGATGACACATCTATACCTTGTAGGTCCGGGATAAGGAGCAGAATCTCTTCTCCATCGGCTGAGATTGCATCAGACGTGGCATCATCACCATTTTCATCGTAGACCGTAATCATCCCGTCGTAACCGATGCCATTATGACTCTTATGGTCTTCGGCCGGTTTTTCAATTCGTTCAATAAATGTCCATGAATCATCCGGAATAGAATCTTCTGTGAAATCATGTCTTTCGCCATTCTTTTCATATACAAATATATACTCAGGTATGTAATCGTCGTCGCTATTCCTTGCCAGTTCTCCGAGAGGGGTTCCTACGGGATAAGGGCGGAAGTCGATAAGCGGCTGTATATTATAACCGAATATTGCAATCAGAAGCACATATATGATGGCTATTACGGCAACGAGCCATTGGCTGTAGGTGGAAAACAGCCCGGGTACGCTTGCATTCTTAATAATCAGATAAACGATAAATACCGTAAGCACAACGTTTTTGATGAACGTAGCGGTATTTGAGATTACCCACATGTCGCCAAAACATCCGCAGTCGGCTACAGGGTTGGCTATCATTATATATAATGTAAGCGGAAGCATCCCGGCCATGACAAGGCCTATCATCCATGCACACGTGCGTTTATAGCTGCCGGTCATCAGCAGAAAGCCAAGCAGGAACTCTAAAGCAGCAAGGGCTGTTGCGACTGTAAACACCACACCATGCGGCATCGGCATATGCCACACCGCCAGATATTGGTCTATCTTGTACACGAATCCCCATAAATCAATTGTTTTGGAGATTCCTGATACGACAAACGTCATACCTACAATAATGCGGCATACCCACACCAGTATTGTGGTGCGAGTGGATACATGCCTCACCTGTGCCGGGCCGACATTACCTTTTGTCGGTTTGGCATCACAGGCTGTCTCCGGAGTCGGATTACTCGATACCGGTGAGCTTGATAAGGGCGAACGCTGCATAGTTTATCATATCCTTATAGTTGGCATCAAGACCCTCGCTGATAAGCGTTGTGCCTTGATTGTCTTCAATCTGTTTTGTACGCCAGAGTTTCTGAAGTATTATATCCGTAAATGAAGATACCCTCATCTTACGCCAGGCCTCATCATAATCATGATTCTTGTCAAGCATAAGGGCGATAGCGCATTCCAGATGCCGGTCATAAAGGGCAAGAGCCTCTTCGGTTGACAAATCTGCGGTATCAGCCCATCCTTTTTCGAGTTGGATGAGCGCGATTACTCCATAATTGACTATGCCGATCCATTCAGGTATCACACCTTCTTCCACGCGGTGCTCTGACTTTGTCTCAAGCGAACGTATGCGCGCTGCCTTGATGTAAATCTGGTCGGTAAGCGACTCCGGACGCATCAGTCGCCACGAAGACCCATAATCTTTAAGTTTTTTCTCAAATATGTCACGACACATAGTGCCTACCTTGCTGAATTGTTGTGCGGTATCTGCCATGTTGTTTGATAGCTAAGAACTTGTAAAAAAAAGTATTGAAGAGAGAAACAATCGGTATATAAGTCCCTAAAGGGTATTTGATGTCAATGAATCAGTTTATCACTCCGCGAGCTGTCAGTATCCTGAATATCAAATCATGCATCAGGTCATAAGGGTCCTGCCTGGAGCCTACGCCTTTTGTCGCAGCATCCGTATGTCGGAGTTCGCGCAATATCTCTACCGTCTGACGTGCATTATATTGCTTCATTCCGGTTTTATAATCTTTCGAGAGCCAGTTGCCTTTGCGGCCTAATGCTGCAC
>NZ_JAIDKI010000090.1:0-2525 GCF_029051885.1 Muribaculum sp. | reverse complement strand
ACATAAGGCAGGTTCGCTCTTATCGCGGGTATAATGTATTATCAGCAGATTAGAAAAGAATGTCCACAGCATACCCAGTGTCGGAGGAAACGGATTGTCTTTTGGATTGCGGCGGAAATGGTCGACTATGCGGAATGCAGCGACGCTATCCCTTACGGCCACAGCATTGATGAGCTCGAAATTATTAAAATCCTTGCTCATGCCGATGTGCGACTCTATCACTTCGGGTGTGACCATTGAGCCTTGGGGCAATGCCACGGTAAGTTTCTCGATTTCATTATATAAACGCGATAGATCGGCACCTACATAGTCGCTTAGCATCGACAGCCCTTTTTCCTCAACATGAAGTCCTTTCTCGGTGATGACGTGTCGTATGGCATCGGTAAGGGCGCGGTCGCGAAGTTTCACCGCTTCAAACACACATCCTCCGGCGGCTGCAATTTTCAACGGTAGTTCTTTTGACTTTACTTTAGCTCCTCGTCCACAGATCACAAGTACTGTTGTCGATGTCGGATTAGAGAGGTATCCGGCGAGCTTGTCAAGCTGTGCGGCCGGCACGGATTGCGCTTCTTTGAATATTACTACCTGATAATCCGACATCATAGGATACCTCCGGCATGTGTCAATTACAGTATCAATGTCTGTCTCCGGGCCATACAGAGTATATAGATTGAAATCATGGTCGGCTTCCGGAACGATTGCTTCAAACTCTTCGACAAGACGGTCGATAAAGAATCCTTCCTCCCCGTGAATCAGGTAGGCCGGCACATAATTTTTTCTGCTCAGCGACGCGCGGAGCTCAGCGTATGTAATTGTTTTGGCTGCTGCCATGTTGATAGAATCGGAAATTTCTGTAAATTTACAAAAAGTTTTTCACTCAGTATTCCCTAAAAACAATATCTCTGATATGAACCATTCCCAGCACGGCTGTATTGTGCCATTGAATCTCCCGCCGATTGATGCGTCGCGCCTCAGACACGGCGAATCATATGCCGAGATTTTCGACCAGTTACGCCACAAGTATGTAGTTCTTACACCGGAGGAATGGGTTCGGCAGCATTTTGTGGACTATATGATAAAAGAGAAGCAGTTTCCTGCTTCTCTTATGGCAAATGAGATAGGCCTTGAACTAAACAATACGCACCGTCGGTGTGATACTGTAGTATTCGACCGGACCGGCAATCCCATGATGATTGTGGAATACAAGGCTCCCGGTATAGCAATCAGTCAGAAAGTATTTGACCAGATTGTCAGATACAATATGGTGTTACACGCACGATATCTTACCGTATCTAACGGAATTACACATTATTGTTGCTATATAGATTACGACAATCATACGTATGTGTTTCTTAAAGATATACCGGATTATGCATCATGCTGTGCCGCCAATCAGAACAGATAGGTGACACGCAAATCCATTGTGCGGTTCTTTGCGCTGAAGTGGTCAAGAAGTTTTGTCTGTTCGGCGTATACCATTCCCCATGTGAACGAATATGACACCTGCCAGTTGCGCATGATTTCCAATCCGCCGCCGACCGTCAGGCCCATTTCGCCATTGGCATATTCAAGAGCCTTGATATGGCTGTGCCCGATGAGAAGACTGAATGACGGACCTCCGAACACAAATGGAGCGACATAATCCTCAATACCTGACATTCGGGTCCATTTGAATCGAAGATGAATAGGTATTTCCAGATAGTGGAGATAACTGCGCTCGGTTCCAAATCCTTGTGATGACCATATCAGTTTGTCACCTAAATGCAGTTTGGCGCCTCTCATCTCATAATATATGCCGGAATTTATACCAAAGCCGATGCCGGGGAATATAACTTCCGTAGCAACACCGGCCGACATGCCGCATACTTTATTTACTTCAATAAGCGACTGCTTAAACTTCAGAGTGCTCATGTTCATACCGAGCATCGGACCATATCGTAGCTCGGCATTAGCCTGTCGGGGGACACTTAATATTGCTATGAGTACTGTGAGTGCAACGAAAAATCTCTTCATTGTAGATCTAATTTATTGGCAAAGTTAATAATATTCCCAATAAATCGGCACTCCAATGCAAAATTTCGCTCATCGACTATATCGATGAGCGTATTAATATGATGGTTATGTGCTGTATATAGATTTCTTTGGTGTAGGATGTCAGCGGCCTGTAGTCCGGCTCAGTATCCCGACAATCCATAATAGCACTACCGCACCCACAACCGAGGTAATCAGACTTCCTATTATTCCGCCGGCAGTTATCCCTAATAGCCCGAACAGCCATCCTCCGAGCACACCGCCGATAATGCCTACGATAAGATTAACGACCAGGCCGAAGCCTCCGCCGCGCATAAGTTTGCCGGCTACGAATCCGGATGCAATACCTATTAATATATACCAGATAAAGCTCATAATATATTGTTTTTATATGTTAGTGATAACTCACAAACAATAAGAGCTTGTTTAATAATAAATGTTACCGTCAGGGCGGTCATTCGTCGAGCAGATTTTCGCTTGTGATAAGGGAGTTA
>NZ_JAIDKI010000009.1 GCF_029051885.1 Muribaculum sp. | reverse complement strand
GCGACCACCGATTTCTACACGCCTAAGCTCGTCGGCATCGTGAGTTGGGTATTAGAGACAGCCGATAGTCGAGACCTCTACCGACAGTCGTCTTCTGCTACGCGTAGACTTTCCTTTGGCGATGCGCAATATGGCTAATAAGATTATTGATGCCAACTTCGCCACTGCCGACTCTCCTGATAAGGTGAAATCCGTAAGTCTGCTTGGCGGTTCCGTGGTAGCCGACACAAAAGGCACAGCTGCGACAACCGGCAATTATATGCCGATATACTTTTCCATTCCCAACGACGGGTCATTATCACAGGGCATGTATACCGATGTCTGGGTAATACTTGAGGATGAAAACGCCGGTACCGGATGTACTATTCCTACCGGTGCCGTAGTAGAGAGCGAAGGTGAATATTTCGCTTATGTAAAAGTCGATGATCATGGATATGAAAAACGACGTCTTTCGCTTGGTGTCACTGATGGCAAAATTGTAGAAGTATTGTCAGGGCTTTCCCCGTCAGACAGTATCGTAACTAACGGTGCCATGATTTTAAAGATGGCCGAGAACAGCGGCAAGATTCCGGAAGGACATTCGCATAACCATTAATATCCGGACAGAATATGCTTGATAGAATAATTAAAGGCTCGCTTGATCGCCGCAAACTTGTACTTGTAGCGGCGGCGCTATTATTGATTGCCGGATGTGTGGCGATGATTCGCGACACATTTGATGTTGATATTTTCCCTGATCTTAATGCCCCGACAGTCGCAATAATGACAGAGGCCGGCGGACTTGCTCCCGAAGAGGTGGAAAAACTCGTGACATATCCCATTGAGACAGCAATGGGTGGTGCTCCGGGAGTGAGACGCGTGCGCTCTTCAAGTTCTGCAGGATTTTCAGTTGTATGGGTAGAACATGACTGGGGTGTCGACCCTTACAAGGCACGCCAGGGAATATCCGAACGATTGTCAGGAATAGGGTCTACACTCCCACCCGAAGCCGGGATTCCGGTAATGGGCCCTCCGACATCTGTGCTTGGAGAGGTGCTTATAATCGGACTTACCAACAAGACAGATTCGTTATCGGCAGATTCCTTGTCGATGCTACAGTTGCGTACTATCGCCGACCGTACATTGCGCCCGGCGCTGCTTGCAATTGAAGGCGTATCACAAGTGTCAGTGCTCGGTGGTCAGGAAGAGGAAATACAGATAAAGCTCAATACTCCCCAAATGGTACATTATGGGATATCTCTTGAGGAGGTATTGGCAGCTTGCGACGGATTAAACACCAACTCTTCCGGAGGCAACCTTAGCGATTTCGGGAACGAATACCTCGTAAAAGGTAGCATATCCACAAGTCGTGCCGATGAACTTGGTCTTACCGTTGTGAAAATAATAGGCAATGATGATACAAATACCGGCACCCCGGTAACATTGAGCGACATTGCAGTAATTGAACGAGGTGGTGCTAATCCACGTATCGGAGCCGCCGGTGAGAAAGGACATGAAGCTGTACTCATCACCGTAAGCAAACAGACAGGAGCATCAACAACACGTCTTACTAAAGCCATTGAAGAAAAGCTCGCACAACTTGCGCCATCACTGCCCAAAGGTATCAATGTATCGACTGACATATTCCGTCAGGCCGACTTTATTGACAGCTCTGTAAGCAATCTGCAGCAATCGCTCTTCGAGGGTGCGATATTTGTAATCGTAGTGCTTTTCTTCTTCCTCATGGATATACGTACTACGCTTATATCTGTCATAGCTATTCCGATGTCGATTATCGTGACTATTTTTGTTCTGCATGTCATGGGGCTTACCATCAATACCATGACTCTTGGAGGTATCGCCATTGCTATTGGGTCGCTGGTTGACGATGCTATTGTCGATGTGGAAAATGTCTATAAACGGCTTCGTGCAAATCGTGCATTGCCGCAAGAGCAGCGCAAAAATGTGGTCAGTGTAGTATATGAAGCCTCACGCGAGGTGCGAATGCCGATATTCAACTCCTCACTTATAATCATGGCCAGCTTCCTTCCGCTTTTCTTCCTTCATGGCATCGAAGGCCGTCTGCTTGGCTCGCTCGGTATCGCTTTTATCGTATCGCTTATCGCATCAACGATTGTCGCCCTCACACTTACTCCGGTATTATGCAGTTATCTTCTCGGAGGCTCAGAATCCGGCACAAAGGATAAGGAAGCAGCCCCTGCCGCATGGCTCCGACGAGTATATAACAATGCGCTGTCAGCAGGCTTGCGCCATAAGCGCGCCATCCTTTGCTGGACAGGTGTATTATTTGTCGCTTCAATGTGTATTATGGCCACACTCGGACGTAGTTTTCTTCCTCCGTTCAACGAGGGCTCTTTTACAATAAATATAAGTGCCATGCCTGGCATATCGCTTGAGGAAAGCGACCGTATCGGACGCACGGCAGAAAAAATCATAATGGAGGTGCCGGAGATTACAACTGTTGCCAGGAAAACAGGACGTGCCGAGCTTGACGAACATTCTCTTGGTGTCAATGTGAGTGAAATCGAAGCGCCTTATATTCTTGATGGACGTTCTCGCTCTGAAGTGGCAGATGAACTGCGTCATAAACTTGCCGATATTCCCGGCGTGAATATTGAAATCGGACAGCCTGTATCCCATCGTATCGATGCCATGCTGTCGGGAACTGAGGCTCAGATTGCCATCAAAATTTTTGGGTCAGACCTCCCTACTCTGCATCGCACAGCAACAGAGATATCCAATGTCATAGGTAATGTCAGTGGTATTACAGACATTGCCGTAGAGCAACAGGTAGAACGTCCGCATCTTGAAATACGTCCTCGGCGTCATGCCATGGCATATTATGGAGTGACTCCCGGACAGCTTGCCCGTTGGGTCGATGTGAATATCGGTGGCACAGAAGTCGGCAAGATTTATGATGATGGCATTCCTCGCTCTATAAAACTGATGAGCAACGATTGGGGAAGAGGAAGTATTGATGGAGTATCTACACTGACAATAGACACCCAACGTGGAGTAGTGCCGATAACATATGTTGCAGATGTTGTATCGACTTCGGGACCAAACACAATCAACCGTGAGAATCTCAACCGCCGCATAGTTGTATCAGCGAATGTTGAGGGTCGAGACCTTCGGGGAGCTGTCGATGAAGCTCGCAGTGTTATCGAAGAGAATGTCAAGATTCCGGAAGGATACAATATCGTTTACAGCGGACAGTTTGAGAGTGAGGAGGCCGCTACAAAAACGCTTGTTTTGGCGTCGATAGTCGCTCTTATAATCATTCTGGTGCTGCTGTATATGGAATTCCATGATATAAAAGAGTCGCTCATAATACTTGTCAATATGCCTTTGGCTATGATTGGAGGTGTATTGATGCTGCGACTGACATCCGGCGAACTGAACATTCCCGCAATAATTGGCTTTATATCTTTATTGGGTATTACAACACGCAATGGCATGTTGCTCATATCCCGCTACAACTCCCTGTCCAATGAGGGCCTCGCTCTGTCTGACCGGATATTAAAAGGTAGTTCCGACCGATTGCTGCCGATTATAATGACGGCATTGACTTCTGCACTGGCGCTGGCTCCTCTTGCCTTGCGTGGTGGCGATCCCGGCAATGAACTTCAATCACCTATGGCTATTGTGATTCTTGGCGGATTGCTGACATCGACACTTCTGAATATATTTGTAATACCAATACTTTATTATTACGTACAACACCGTAAGAAATAAACTCTTGACAACGATAATGAAATCTATAAGAACAATTGCCGTTATGGTTGCGGCCTCGACGATGCTTCATATGAGTGCAGAGAGTTTCGACTCTCTTGTCGACCGTATGATTGCACTTAACCCAGGGTTGCGCAGTGAAGCATACTCCTATGCATCACAACGGGAAAGCCTGCGCTCTGCTGCTGTGCTTCCTGACCCCGAAATCGAGGGAGGATACATGTGGAGCACCGGAGAGCCTGGAAATAAAACTGACATTACGGTAAGCCAGTCAATGGAATGGCCCGGGGTATACAGCGCCATGCGTCGTGAGGCCCGACTTCAGTCGGAGGCAATCAATATGTCGGAGCGCGCCACAATAATCAATGCACGCGAAAATGCCAGAATTCTCCTGGCTGAAGGTGTATACCTGAACAAGTGCCGGGAGGTGATGGCAAATCGTATGGAATGCATCGATTCGCTGCTTAATATAGCCACCAAGGGTGCTCTACGCAATGAGATTACATTGCTTGATGTAGAGAAACTGAAACTCGAGAGACTGGAGATTCTCGCCCGACAGACAGAGTTAAACACACAGGAGACACAATGTATGTCGGCAATCGGAGCATTTGTCGGATCTGTAGAAGGTGCAAAAAATATATATGATGCAATCGAGGACTATCCGGCCGACATGCTTTTACCTCTTGCTGTATACAGCGAAAAACTGCATGAGACTCCCGAGGTTGAGCAGTCAAGAATACTTGCAGAGGCATCGCGTGCACGCAGTGATGCAGAGCGGCGCCGCTCGCTTCCTTCGCTTACTGCCGGATATCATTTTGCTCGGGAGGAAGGAACACCATTCCATGGGTTTGTTGCAGGACTGTCAATACCGGTGTTTTCTACCAAAGGAAAATCCGAGGCCGCACGTCTTGAAAGCATGGCTGCCGAGGCGCGTGCCGAGCAGCAGGCTATCGAGCAGCGCTCGTCATTAGAGTCGATACATGCTGCGGCGATACAACTAAAGAATCAGTATGAGGCATACGACAAAGTGCTGTCAGAATCCCCCACTCCTCGACTATTGCTCAGAGCTCTGGAGGGTGGTCAGATTAGCATGATGGTATACCTTATTGAATCGGCCTCACATACTGACGCAATATTGCGTATGCTGGAAATACAATATCGTTATCAACAGACAATGGCACAATTGGCTCGTTATAATCCTGGAAATTAATCCTGGCTTAGAACCTTCTGGTAACTTATAGCGTTATTTGGGAAGAGAATATCTATTAACCAAATAACGCTTTTTTATGGAAACAAACGTATATAGCCAGCCGAAGCTCCCCTATGCATCCGATGCACTTGAGCCTGCCATAAGCGCCGAGACTATCAGTTATCATTGGGGTAAGCATGAGAAGACATACATCGACAATCTCAATCGACTGATTCGTGGTACCGAATGGGAGGATACACCTCTTGAGGAGATTATCAAGACTGCTAACGGTCCGCTGTTCAATAATGCTTCTCAGGCATGGAACCATATATTTTACTTCTTCTCATTCACTCCTGATGGCGGCGGTGAACCTCAGGGTCCCCTTGCCGAGGCTATCAAGCGTGATTTCGAATCATTCGATGAGTTTAAAAAACTTTTTGAAAAGGCTGGTGTCGATTTGTTCGGTTCTGGATGGGTATGGCTATCGCAGGATAAGGACGGCCGGCTGTTCATTACACAAGGCCCCAACGCCGCAAATCCACTTACCCAAGGACTGACTCCCATTCTCTGTTTTGATGTGTGGGAGCACGCCTATTATCTCGACTATCAGAATCGTCGTGCCGATGCTCTGCATAGATTGTGGGATATCATCGATTGGGATGTAGTATCGTCGAGATATTCCGTAAAATAAAATCCAAACAAAGACATAAATCGCACTTTTAGCATAATGTGATGAATGCCGGGGGTGGAGCTCGTGAGAGTGACGCCCCTTTTTATTTGGGATATTTGTGTATTGTATTATTATAGAAAAGGGCGGCATCATTAAAAATGAAATGCCACCCCTTTCTATTTTATTGCGAACAGTGTTTTAATCAACGCTCAGCACGCATAGGATTGGACAGGAAGTCCTCATAGGCAAGACGTATACCTTCGGGCAGTTCGGTAGTATATGTCCAGCCAAGAGCCTTTGCTTTGCTAACATCAAGGAGCTTTCGTGGAGTTCCGTTAGGCATGTCGGTGTTCCAAAGTATTCGACCCTGGTAGCCTACTGTTTTTGCAACGAGTTCAGTGAGCTCACGGATTGTGAGTTCCTTACCGGTACCGGCGTTTACAGTCTCGTTGCCGGAATAATTATTCATAAGAAATACGCACAGATTGGCCAAGTCGTCGACATAGAGGAATTCGCGAAGCGGAGTGCCGTCACCCCAGCATGTCACTTCTTCAAGTCCTGCCTCTTTGGCTTCATGGAATCGACGTATGAGTGCAGGGAGTACATGTGAATGGGTGGGATGATAATTGTCATTAGGACCATAGAGGTTGGTCGGCATTACCGAGATATAGTCCGTGC
>NZ_JAIDKI010000089.1 GCF_029051885.1 Muribaculum sp. | reverse complement strand
TGGCAGAGATGTATCTTCTTGTCGCGGTCGCGGTAGCGGCATTTCAGGCGGTTGGCCTGGTAGGTCTCGAAGTTGGACACCGACGATACCTCGAGCCAGCGCTTCTGGGCAGCCGAATACACCTCGAAGTCAAATGTGATGGCCGAGGTAAACGACATGTCGCCGCCACAGAGACGGAGTATGTGCCAGGGGAGACCGAGCTTCTCGAGCAGACCCTGCACGTGGGCTTTCATCTCCTCAAGAGCGGCATACGAATCCTCGGGCTTCTCGATACGCACGATTTCCACCTTGTCGAACTGATGCAGACGGTTGAGGCCGCGCACATCCTTGCCGTAGCTTCCGGCCTCGCGGCGCCAGCATGCAGAGAAAGCGCAGTTCTTTATCGGGAGCTTGTCGGCGGGGAGGATGACGTCGCGGTAGAGGTTGGTCACTGGCACTTCAGCCGTAGGGATAAGGTAGAGATTGTCCTCGTTGACGTAGTACATCTGGCCCTCCTTGTCGGGGAGCTGTCCTGTGCCGTAGCCCGAAGCCTCGTTTACGACAAACGGGGGCTCGACCTCGAGATATCCGGCGTTGCCGGCCTCGTCGAGGAAGAACTGGATAAGGGCACGCTGCAGGCGCGCTCCCTTGCCGAGATATACGGGGAAACCGGCGCCGGTAATCTTCACACCGAGGTCGAAGTCGATGATATTGTACTTCTTGGCCAGGTCCCAGTGGGGCATGGCATCGGCAGGCAGCTCGGGGATTACACCACCGGTGGCCTCAACCACATTGTCCTCGGCGGTCTTACCTTCGGGCACCATGTCGCAGGGCACGTTGGGCACAGAAAGCAGTATCTCGCGGATACGGGTCTCGGTGCGTGCGAGCTCGTCGGCGATGGCCTTCTGCTCGTCCTTGAGAGCGGCCACGGCCTTCTTGGCCTCCTCGGCCTCATCCTTCTTGCCGGCCTTCATGAGCTGACCGATAGATGCGGCGAGACGGTTGAGCTCGGCAGCCTTGGTGTCGTTGCTGAGCTGCGACTGGCGGCGCATTGTGTCAAGCTCGAGTATTTCGTTGATGGCGGCAGTGCCGTCGAAACCCTTAACCGCGAGGCGGGCTATAATCCGCTCGGGAGCTTCCTTAATCTGTTGTATTGTAAGCATGATGTGATGTTTTTACGAATGCATGTGTGTTGAGGAGTGGAGTATCAGGCGAGCAGTTCCTTTACCTTGGCCGATATGGCACGGCCGTCGGCACGGCCGGCAAGAGCCTTCGATGCCACTCCCATTACTTTGCCCATCTCCTTTGCCGAGGTGGCGCCTGTCTGCTCGATTATCTTCTTCAGTTCGGCGGCAAGCTCCTCGTCGGTAAGCTGCTTAGGCAGATATTCCTCGATTACGGCAGCCTGTGCCAGCTCCTCCTGAGCCAGCTCGGGACGGCTTTGCTGAGTATAGATTTCGGCGCTCTCCTTGCGCTGCTTCACCATCTTCACGAGCACCTTGGTGGCTGTCTCGTCGGTCAGTGTACCGTCGGAGCCCTTGGCGGTCTTTGCCTCAAGGAATTCCTTCTTTATACCGCGCAGAGCCTCAAGGCGCGCATGGTCGCGCGCAAGCATCGCCGACTTTATGTCAGCATTGACTTTCTCAAACAAGTCCATAGTGAAATGTATATATTTTTGACCTACAAATTTACTCACATTTCCTGTAAATACCGTCATAAGGCTGTTTAAAATATCAGTTTTTTTATGTAGGTTTGCAGTATGCAACCTATATTTCTTATCGGATACATGGGGAGCGGCAAGTCGACCTTAGGGCGCCATCTTGCCGCCCTCACCGGCATACGGTTTATCGACCTCGACAACTATATCGAGAGCCGTTACCATGCTACCGTGCGCGAACTCTTCGACCGCTACGGAGAGGAGGGCTTCCGCCTGCGCGAGCAGGCCATGCTGCATGAGGCAGGCGAGTTTGAGGATGTGATAATCGCCTGCGGAGGCGGCACACCATGCTTTTTCGACAACATGGAGTGGATGAACGCCCACGGCACCACCGTGTTGCTCGACGTCGACATCGACCGTCTGCACGAGCGCCTGCTGCGCGGACGCCACAAGCGCCCACTGATAGCCTCGAAGAGCGACACCGAGCTACGTGAATTTATCATCGAGGCCCTGGGCGCCCGCATGCCCCACTACGAGAAGGCCGCGCTGCGGTTCAAGGCCGACCGTCTCGACAGCGAACAGGAGAAGGCGGTCACAGCACGCCGGTTCGCCGAATTCCTTCAACTCCCGACAATCACTGACAGCCATGACTGACGCCTCGGAATACTTCACCCCCGACCCACAGCCCGCAGCTGCGGCCACCATGCGGCGCCGGCTGTCGATAGGCCTGCCCGCCACCGCAGGAGGTCGTGAAAAGCGCTTCCCCCTCACCCCTGAGGCCGTAGGGGTGCTCACCGACCGCGGATATGAGGTGAGGCTCGAATCGGGAGCCTCCGCCACAATACACTACGCCGACACCGACTACATGCGCCAGGGAGCGTGTGTGACCTCGCGCGGCGAATCCCTCCAGGCCGATATCGTGATAACCCTGGGGACTCTGACTACAGCCGACCTGCGCACCATGAAGCGCGGGGCGATGCTGCTCACTCTGCTGTCGAGCGTGACAGCAGGGAGCGACACCGTGCGCGAGCTGATGAAGCGCAACATCGTGGCCCTCGCCATCGACCTCATAGGCGACCCCGAAGGCCACACGCCGTTTGCCGATATCCTCAACGAAATCGACGGGCGCGCGGCGATAGCGATAGCCTCGTCGATGCTTGCATCGGCCGACCACGGCAAGGGGATACTACTCGGTGGAGTGGCCGGCATAATACCCTGCGAGGTGCTGATACTGGGTGCAGGCATAGCGGGGAGAGCCGCGGCGTCATCGGCCCTGGGTCTGGGCGCCTCGGTAAGGATGCTCGACAACGATGTGTACCGCCTGCGCCGTGCCGCCGAGCTGCCGGGATGCTGCGTGGCCACATCGGTGATGCACCCCCGGGTACTCGAGAACGCACTGCGCACAGCCGACGTGGTCATAAACACCCCGATGGACCGGCCGTGCGCCATCGACTCCCACCAGGTCGACCTTATGAAGCGCGGTGTCATAATAATGAATCTCGCCATGAGCGAGGGCGCGCCCCTGAGCCATGTCATACCGGAGGTCGACATCACCGCCGCCGACCCGCTGCGCGCAGTGCCCAGAGGCACACGCGTATGCTATACCGGGCTCGGAAATGCAGTGCCCCGCACTGCGGCTATGGCTCTCAGCAACACATTCCTGTGGCTGCTGAGGGACATTATCGGATGTGACGGCGCAGTCAACACCGTGAAGATGCTCCCCGGAGTACAGCGGGCTGTAGTAACATTCCTCGGCAAGCCTGTCAACCGGCGGGCGGCAGAGATAGCCGGCATGAGAGCCATTGATATAACCCTGCTGCTGAGTTGCAGCTGACCTAAGAACTTGTTTATGGCAAGAAAATTTTATGTAGTATGGGAAGGCCGCGCACCCGGCATCTACGACTCCTGGGAGGAGGCGCAGGCGCAGGTAGAGGGATTTCCCGGAGCAAGATACAAGAGTTTCGCATCACAGACCGCCGCTACCGAGGCATTCCGCAACAACGGCGGCGACGAGCTATATGCCCTGCGGGCCATGGCCGCGCACAGGCAGCCTGAGATTATCAACTATGAGGCATTTCCCGAGATACGCCTCGACGCCATCGCTGTCGATGCCGCATGTGCCGGCAATCCGGGTGTGATGGAATACCGCGGTGTGGTGGTAGGCACCGGCGAGGAGCTGTTTCACTATGGCCCGGTGGCCGACGGCACCAACAACGTGGGCGAATTCCTGGCCCTGGTCCACGCCCTGGCTCTCTGCGAACAGAAGGGATGGGTGCGCACCATCTACTCCGACAGCCGTACGGCCCAGGCATGGCTGCGCAACCGCAAGGCGCGCACGTCGCTCGCCCCCACAGCGCGCAACGCCGGGCTGCTCGCCACCCTGCAACGCGCCGAGCGCTGGGTGCAGACACATACGTCGCGCTGCCCGGTGGTGAAGTGGGATACCGAGAAGTGGGGTGAAATACCCGCCGACTTCGGGCGAAAGTAATACGCCGGAGCGCACGACTCGCCGGCAGCGGCGTAAAAATATGTTTGTTGAATAACTGTATATATGATCCGACACATTATATACTCTACATACTGTCTGTTGCTCGTTTTTACCATGGCCTGCTCCACATCGGGCCGTGTCGACACCATGCTGCTTGAGGCCGAGAGCCTGATGATGGAACATCCCGACTCGGCTCTCACTATCCTCGACAGCATAAGCCCCGCGGAATTAGGCTCCGACCGTCAGCGCGCCGACTATGCCCTGCTACTGACGCAGGCGCGCGACAAGAATTTCCGGTTTGAGACCGACGACTCGCTCATATCGACCGCAGTAGCCTACTTCGACGCACATCCCAAGCCGAGGAAGCGCATGCTCGCCCATATGTACCGAGGCATACTCAATCTCTATCGCGGCAACCTCACCGTGGCCATAAAGGAGGCGCTCACGGCTCTCGACCTCGCCGACCGACTAAATGACGATTATATTTTCGCCAAGACCCACGAGCTTATAGCCGACATCTACGTGGCCGCATACAACTTCGACAAGGCAATAACCCACCGACGCCTTGCCGCCGACTACTACCGCCGAGCCGACAAGCCCCTCAACAACCAGTATGCACTCGTGGATTTGGCAAGAGAATACATTAAAGTAAAGAAGCCGACCAAATCGATATCAATCCTTGATAGTCTATCTACGCATACGAACATATCTGATTCAATATTCCAAGGATATTTCCATGCTTCTTATATCTATGGCTATACAGATTTAAATGAGTATAACAAGGCATTAGAAAATTTTATCCTAACATCCGCTTTTTGGCAAACCCAATCTCACGAAATGCATGACCGCACTCAAATTGCAGATATGTTCTCAAAAATCGGTATACTTGATAGCGCAGAATATTATCTCGACCGTGAAAAGCAACTCAATCCAAATTGGAATGAATCCGAGGAATATCATTGGGCCAAATCAAACATATATGTACTGCAACAGAACTACCAAGAAGCCCTGACTGAACTACATTTATCTTGGGACATACATAATAACAAAGTAGTTCATGTACTAAAAAACAATGTAGCCTATGCTGAAAATGACTTCAACAAAAATAAATCTGTCATTGAAAAACGCAGCGCAGAAAAAAACAAAGTTATCATATGGCTGCTAATAGGAGTAATTGTAACCATATGCATAGCTTTCATTGCATTTTATCGGGAGCGCATGAAGCGCAAACATCGTGAAATAGAAATAAAAATGCTTGAAGCTCAAGAATTACTATCGCGGCTTGACTCGTCGGAGAACAATGCATGCAGACTAAAATCAGAAATTGATGAAAAAAATGAGATTCTTCGCAATCATGCATTACTAATCAATAAACTGTTTAAAGACCGCTACACAGTTCTGAATAATCTCAGCAACGAATATTTCGAAAAACGAGATTCCGCACTCGCTCGTGGAACCATAATAAAAGACTTTGAGAATGAATTAACTAAAATAAAACAGGACGAATCAATAGAGCGACTAAAGGAAATTGTGGATCAATGCCGAGACAATATACTGACTCGAATGCGCCAACAATTACCGAGATTCAAAGAATCTGACATTACATTCTGTGCTTTGCTTCTTGGCGGATTTGCCCCGCGTACCATATGTCTCCTTATAGATATTCAGTACGGAAATTACTACAACAAATGGACGCGCCTACGTGCCCGTATTTCCAACTCTGACGCATCTGACAAAGAGTTTTTCTTGAACGCATTAAATAAATCCCTGTAAACCAAGGCATTACCCATATAATACGATTGATGATTAGCAACATGCTGATAATCAGCGTGTTGTCATAACAGCCGCAAGTGATAAATTTAAAAATATTTTATCATCCGCAACTAGCTGTATTTCAGCATACTACATTATCAAATTTTACATAGTGATAAATATTTTCGGGATTATAAACACCCGATTCTATATCTCAAATCTCTAACTTTGCGATAACAAACAACACCATGTATCACACAATGAAAATAAAAAATACTCAAATACTTATGTATGCTCTGATTGGAGCATTGACAATGGGTATCTCGATATACATCATCCTGTTTATCGGCATGTATGTAATCCATGGAAGAGTATTTACCGGGCTCGACGAGCCATAGTATTTCTATCCGCTATACATACTTTGGGTATGTATGGGAGGATATGCAGGAGTATGTTTTCGCAAACAGTATCTAACCCATATAATGGTCTTTATAAATGAGCATAAGGATTTGCCACACTCCACAGCAAAGAAATTTTCCAAAGAGAGTTTTAAGATACTATATGCCGGGCAATTGTTTCCGGTAGTTGCATGGTTTCCACTGGCATATTATTCTTTTGAAAGAGCGCTCCCGGATTCAATAGGCGATATTATATTCATCATCGCAATCGAACTGATTGCATTTAAGCTCTACCGGATAAAGAACAGATAAGCTGTCAGTAGACCATACCATATCATACACAAAGCTAATGTTTTTCGGCATTTTTGCATAATATTTGCAGATATTTACCTATCTTTATGGGAATTTATCGCCATACGGTAGGGATTGCATGTAATTCAATATCCTCCGACTACATTGGTGACAAACATATAGAATATACTACTGTATAATTGAACGATATATTCCGCACAACTCATTAACCGGTTTTACTACTGATGAAGAAAACTATAACATATTCAATAATCTATTTCGTGAGTCTGGCATGCTTGTCGTGGCTAATATACGAAGACTTCAAGTCTGACAATATAAGAAATATAATAATATCATCGGTCTCAATTATTATCGGCACCATCGCCTATATCCAATTGATGATGAAATGCAGAAAGTGTTAAATCATCATACTATCCCCTCATAATATATGCGAAACTATAAATTCAGCTTTCTTGGATACTTAGCCCTGAATGTGGCGCTTGTAATTGCTCTTTTGGTGATACGCGGACTTGATGTCGACGCCCCCGTCCTGACGGGTATAATTGAACACAGTATCGTGTTTTGGGGAGGAAGCATGGTATTGTTTCTGTGGAGCAAGGTGTTTAAGGTCACTGACGACTATACCGGTGTGGGCACTCTCAACGGCCATACCACCATGTCGCTGACGCTGGTGTTGGCGTTGGTCGATTTTATGGCGGTGTATTATTCGATGTTTGGCCATGAGGCGCTCTATCGTCCTACGATTGTGGGGCTTTGTGTATGGGTAGCATGCTTTTTGTCTTCAGTGTTTTACAGCAAAAATCTTATCAGCCGGCGCAAGGAACGCGCTTGATTTCGTGTCGCCGGGCTACGCCGGGCAGGCCGTGCGAATGGACATACCCCACCCTGCGAACCGCTATGGCGGCTCTTGGGTGGGGCTAACGTTGTGTACACCGCTAAAGCGGCTATGCGCTGACGCGGGAGTTGCCGATGTAGTCCATTCCAAAACCGGCAATGGATTATATACACCATGTGGACGGCATGGATTGGGATGCGACGGCAACTCCCGCGTCAGCGCATAGCCGCTTTAGCGGTGTCTACAACGTTAGCTTATGGTAAGCGCAGCATCGCAAAAGGGGAACGACCAACTATATCATAGCCGCCGGATGCGACGGCAAACCCACGCGTCAGCGCATAGCCGCTTTAGCGGTGTCTATAACGTTAGCTTATGGTAAGCGCAGCATCGCAAAAGGGGAACGACCAACTATATCATAGCCGCCGGATGCGATGGCAACCCCACGCGTCAGCGCATAGCCGCTTTAGCGGTGTCTACAACGTTAGCCTATGGTAAGCGCCGCCTTAGCGGTGCGCAGCCATAGGTCGGGATGCAACGCCCAACCCGGTGCCCGGCGTAGCCCGGCGACACGCACCAACACTCATGGTTTCCGTAGTGTCGCCGGGGATTTTCCACTCTCTAAAAACGACGTATCCCATGAAGCATCGGACTGCTTCATGGGATACGTGTTTATAAATAGACAGGCTATAGCGCCAATCAATAGGCAAACATGGGATAGCCTTCCATCACGGAGTTGACCTTCTCGCGCACTGCGGCGATCATCTTGGGGTCGTCGTGGTGGGTGAGCACGGTGTCAATCATCTCGACGATGTCGCCCATGAGGTCTTCCTTGGCGCCGCGTGTGGTGATGGCGGGGGTGCCGAGGCGGATACCGGAGGTCTGGAAGGGTGAGCGGCTGTCGAAGGGCACCATATTCTTGTTGGCTGTGATGTCGGCCTCTACGAGCACTTTCTCAGCCACCTTACCTGTGAGGTCGGGGAACTTGGTGCGGAGGTCGACGAGCATGCAGTGGTTGTCGGTGCCGCCGGAGATAATCTTGTAGCCCTTGTCGATAAGGCCCTGAGCCATGACTGCGGCATTTTTCTTCACCTGTGCCTGGTAGTCGCGGTAGCTGGGCTGAAGAGCCTCACCGAAAGCGACTGCCTTGGCTGCGATTACATGCTCGAGCGGACCGCCCTGTACGCCGGGGAACACTGCCGAGTCGAGCAGGGCCGACATCTTGCGAACCTCGCCCTTGGGATTTGTCTTGCCCCAGGGATTCTCGAAGTCCTTGCCCAGGAGGATGATACCGCCGCGCGGACCGCGGAGGGTCTTATGGGTGGTAGAGGTGACGATATGGGCATACTTGAGGGGGTTGTCGAGCAGGCCTGCGGCGATGAGTCCGGCGGGATGGGCCATGTCGACCATGAAGATGGCACCGATCTCATCGGCCAGACGACGCATGCGTGCATAGTCCCACTCGCGGCTGTAGGCGCTGGCGCCGCCGATGATGAGTTTGGGACGCTCGCGGCGTGCTACCTCCTCCATCTGCTCGTAGTCTACGAGTCCGGTATCCTCTTTCACATTGTACTCCAGGGCCTGGAACATGAGGCCGGAGAAGTTGACCGGGCTACCATGGGAAAGGTGACCGCCATGTGCAAGGTTAAGTCCGAGGAACTTGTCGCCCGGCTTCATGCAGGCCATGAATACGGCCATATTGGCCTGTGCTCCCGAGTGGGGCTGCACGTTGGCGTATTCGGCGCCGAAGATGCGCTTGATTCGGTCGATGGCAATGCTTTCGGCCTCGTCCACAACCTGGCATCCGCCGTAGTAGCGGTGGCCGGGATATCCCTCGGCATATTTGTTGGTAAGGCATGAGCCCATGGCCTGCATTACCTGGTCGCTGACAAAGTTTTCAGAAGCAATCAGCTCGATGCCATGACGCTGGCGCTGGTGCTCGCGCTCAATGATGTCGAAGATGGCGTTGTCTCTTTCCATTTACGTTGATTGATGATTTTATTATTTGATGAAATCTTTTTTGAATCTGAGTACTCGGAGAACTCCGAGTACTCTGAGTTCTCTGAGGGCTCCGAGCTTTCGGAGGCTCGGAGAGCTATCTCTTTTTCTGCCCCTTGACCGACCATCCGAAGCGGCCGAGGCAACGGCCCAGCTCATAGTATCCGCCGTGGCTGTAGGCCATCAGGCCTGCGCGGGCCAGGTCGAATGCTCCGGTATCGGGGTCGATAAAGCGGTCGTCGGCAATCACACCCGCCACGTCGGCGATAAACATGTCGTGGCTGCCGAGCTCCATTACGTCGCGCACACGGCATTCGATGCTGAGCGGCGACTCTTCGATATAGGGGCATCGCACACTGACACCCTCTACGGGAGTCAGACCTGTCTCGGCCCACTTGTCGTAGTCGGCTCCGGAGCGTACTCCGGCCCAGTCGGTGGCGCGTGCCATGTCGGCTGTGGTAAGGTTGATGGTAAACTCCATCTCCTCCTTTATTATAGGATAGCTGTGGCGCGAGCGGCGCACGGAGATGTAGCACATCGGAGGCTCCGAGCATATGGTGCCTGTCCATGCCACGGTGAGCATGTTGTAGCGCTCAGGGGTGTTGCCGCAGGTGACGAGAGCCGCAGGCACGGGATAAATCATGTTGCCCGGTTTCCAGACTTGCTTCATCGGCTTTTTTTATTTTATGTGGGCGTGGGAGGCGGCCACTGAGTGCCCGCAGTAGTAGCAGCGTATCACACGATGGGCGGGGTCGACGAGGTCGAAGCGTGTACGCATCGGCTCGTTGTTGGTGATACACTTGGGATTATCACACTTCACTATGCCCATCACAGTCGACGGGAGCTCGACATGGTATTTCTCTACCACCTCGAAGTCGCGGATGATATTGATTTTAGCCGTCGGGGCTATAAGGGCTATGCGGTTGAGCACATCCTCGGGGAAGAATGTGTCGGCCACCTTGATTATGCCTTTGGTGCCGAGCTTTTTGGAGTCAAGATTGTTGCCGATGGTCACATGCTTGTCAAGACGCTCTATGCCGAGGATTCTCACAGCCTCGAAGAGCACCGACGATGGTATACGGTCGATTACCGTGCCGTTGCGCAGAGCGGCTACGGCGAGTTCTTTCTTTGATGACATGGGGTGGTTCCGTATAGTGGTTAATCTTCTTCAGGGATATCAATACCGAGGGCGCGGCAAATAATGGCCTGTCGTGCAAAGAGGCCGTTCTTGGCCTGCTGGAAGTAGTAGGCCTTGGGGCTGTCGTCGACATCCTGGTCGATTTCGTTGACGCGTGGCAGGGGGTGGAGCACCCGCAGGTTATCTTTAGAGCCATCGAGCATGGCGGCGTTGAGATTGTAGAGATTCTTTACCTTCTCATACTCCATTATGTCGGTAAAGCGCTCGCGCTGCACGCGAGTCATGTATATTATGTCGCTCGAGTCGATTATCTCCTTGGAGAAGTCGGTGCTCTCGTTGTAGCGTATGCCCTTGTCGGTACAGAACTGACGATATTCCGGCGGCATCTGCAATTCCTTGCATGCGACGAAATTGAATGTCGGGTTGAAATACTGCATGGCCTCAAGCAGCGAGTGGACGGTGCGTCCGTACTTGAGGTCGCCGACAAGCGTTATGGTAAGGTCGTCGATGCGCCCCTGTGTCTTGTATATTGAGTAGAGGTCGAGCATGGTCTGCGAAGGATGCTGATGGGCTCCGTCGCCGGCGTTGATTACCGGCACCTCTGTAACCTCGGTGGCATAGCGGGCCGCACCCTCCAGATGGTGGCGCATGACAATAAGGTCGGCGTAGTTGCTTACCATCTTTATGGTATCCTTCAGAGTCTCGCCCTTCGACGAGCTGGTAGTGGAAGCATCGGAGAATCCGATTACACGCCCTCCGAGGCGGTTTACAGCGGTCTCGAAACTTAGGCGTGTACGTGTCGACGGCTCAAAAAAGAGCGTCGCCACCACTTTGCCTTGAAGAATACGCTGGTTGGGGTGACTCTCGAAATAACGTGCCTGGCGCAAGAGGCGCAGAATCTCCTCTTTACTGATATCGGAGATGCTTACCAAACTGTTGGGATTCATAGTTGCAAGTGTTGGATTTTCCTCCCCGCAAATTTACTATAATCCCGCGGCACTGCCAAATTTTCCACCCTTCGGTTTGCGCCGACTGTGATTCTTGTTTATTTTTGCGGAAACATATCATTGAGCATGGAAGGATACAGAGTAAAAGGATACAGTGTTCCGGTAAAGCGGTATGTGCGCACACTCACCCTGCGCGACGACTCCGCATTGATAGACGAATACCGCCTGCGCCACTCCCGCGGAGCGATATGGCAGGAGATACTCGACGGCATAAAGGAAGTGGGCATTCTCGAGATGGAGATATACATCAGGGGCACTCTGCTGATAATGATACTTGAGGCACCGGCCGACCTCGACCTCGACGCCGCAATGGAGCGCCTCGCCACACTGCCCCGCCAGCAGGAGTGGGAGGATTATATGGCCATATTCCAGCAGGCGGGCCCCGGCGCCACGTCATCCGACAAATGGCAGCCGATGGAACGCATGTTCCACCTATACGACTGAAGCCTGGATTTCGGAATATCTGTTAAAGATTTTCATAAGTGGGCGCGTTGTAGTAACTTTGCGGTGCATAGTATGCCCTGCGTCATCCGAAGCATCAGATTGCACTGCGGATAGCACCACGGCATATGGCAAACCGATACAGAGATACAATTGGCACGCTCACATATTTACATCGGACTGTCTGTGATTGCCTGCGCCTTGAGCGCGGTAGCTGCGTCGCGCCCTCAGCGGGTCGACGCATCGTTGCCTGTGCCACCGCCTGCGGCCATGTCCGGCAGCCCGACAATACCCGACTCCGACGCAATAGCCGACATACTGAATAATATGCCGGTGCCGGATTCGACACCCGTAGCCCCGCTGCTGCAACGCACTCTTATCAGCGATGTCGACTCCGACTCGCTCGCCGCAGCTGTGATGCCTGCCGGCATCGACACTCCGGCCCGCTCGCTGATACGCCGCGAGAAGGTTGACCTCGACAATGTGGTGAAATTCTCGGCAAGGGACTCCATGATAATGGAAGGACGCAACACGGCATACATGTATGGCGACGCCAAACTCGACTATGGCGACATGAAGCTCGAGGCCGAAAAGGTGTCGATGAACATGGCCAACAGCAATGTGTATGCCGTAGGTCTCCCCGACTCCACCGGCGAGCTCATCGGCACCCCGATATTCACCGACAAGAGCGGAGAATATGAATCGGAGACCATGAGCTACAACTTCAAGAGCCAGCGCGGATTCATCACCAACGTTGTGACCGAGCAGGGCGAGGGATACCTCACCGGCGGACGCACCAAGAAGATGGAAAACGGCGAATACTTCCTGCAGAACGGCCGCTATTCCACCTGCAACGACCACGACAATCCCCACTTCTATTTCCAGCTGACCAAAGCCAAGGTAAAGCCCAAGAGCAATATCGTGACCGGCCCCGCCTATATGGTGCTTGCCGGAGTGCCTCTGCCGCTTGCCGTGCCGTTCGGCTACTTCCCCTTCTCCGAGAAATACTCATCCGGTATCATATTCCCTACATTCGGCGACGACTACAACCGCGGTTTCTATCTGAGCAACGGCGGATACTACTTCGCCATCAACGACAATATCGACCTGGCGCTTACCGGCGAGATATACACCAAAGGCTCGTGGGGACTCACAGCCCAGTCGAGCTATGTGAAGAGATACAAATACAACGGCTCGTTCAACATATCGTATCTCACCACAATATATGGCGAGAAAGGCAATCCCGACTACTCGAAGCAGACCAACTTCCAGGTGTTGTGGAATCACTCGCAGGACTCCAAGGCCAATCCCAACATGTCGCTGTCGGCATCGGTCAACTTCACCTCGTCGGGCTACTCGCGCAACGACCTCAACAGCTACTATTCACCATCATTCACTGAGAATACCAAAAGTTCGACAGTCAACATGACCTACCGTTTCCCCAACTCGAAATGGTCACTGTCGACAACCGCCAACATCGCGCAACGCACATCCGACTCCACGCTCACCGTATCGTTTCCCAACCTTACGGCCTCAATGTCGCAGATATATCCCTTCAAGCGCAAGCGCGCAGTAGGCAAGGAGCGCTGGTACGAGAAAATCAAGTTAAGCTATAGCGGTCAGTTTCAGAACTCCCTGACAGCCAAGCAGGATGTATTCTTCAAGAAGAGCCTCGTAAAGGACTGGCGCAACGGCGCCCGCCACTCGGTGCCGATATCCGCCACATTCAGCGTGTTCAAGTACCTGAATCTTACTCCCTCGTTGCAGCTCAACGACCGAATGTACACCAACAAGGTACGGCGCCAGTGGGACCCCAACGCATCGGCCGAGGTGTGCGACACCACCTACGGATTCTACAACGTGTGGGACTTCCAGGGCTCACTCTCTCTCGACACAAAAATCTACGGTTTCTTCCAACCGATGAAATTTCTCGGCGACAAGGTGAAGATGATACGCCACGTGCTCACTCCCACCATAAGTTTTTCGGGAAATCCCGACTTCGGGTCGCCATTTTTCGGATACTACGGCAAGTATCACTACATGAATTCTCAGGGTGAGATGGTCGAACGCCAGTATTCGATGTTCCCCAACGCCGTGTTCGGAGTGCCAGGCACCGGCCGTTCAGGCTCGGTATCGCTGTCGCTCGCCAATAACCTCGAGATGAAGGTAAAGAGCGATGCCGACTCCACCGGCGAGAAAAAGATATCGCTCATCGAAAACTTCACCGTGTCGCAAAGCTACAACTTCGCAGCCGACTCGATGAACTGGAGCAATATCAACACCTCGCTGATGCTCCGCCTGGTAAAGAACTTCAACCTCAACCTCAACGCCACCTGGGATGTGTATACCTACCAGCTGTCGCCGACAGGCACTCCCGTGCGCGTAAACGTGCCACGCTGGAAAGTAGGAAAAGGTCTCGGACGCCTGTCATCGACCGGCACTTCATTCTCCTACACATTCAACAACAACACTTTCAAGCGCGGCAAAGACAAAGACAAGAATAAAGACAAGAACCGTCGCCGCAAAGGCTCTGACGACGATGACTACGATGACGACTACGACGAGGAGGGCGACAACTTCGCCGGCAACAACGACCGCAGGCGCCGGCGCGGCAACGATGACGACACCGTAGAGATGGGTGCCGACGGATACATGGACTGGAGTGTGCCCTGGAATCTCACATTCAACTACTCCATCAACTACGGATACGGCACCTTTAACAAGAAAAAAATGGAATACGACGGGCGCATCACCCAGAACCTGTCGTTCTCAGGCAACATCCAGCCCACCAAAAACTGGAATTTCGGCTTCTCGGCGTCGTACAATTTCGACACCCACAAGCTCGCCTACATGAACTGCAACATCTCGCGCGACCTCCACTGCTTCACGATGACCGCGAGCTTCGTGCCTGTCGGGCCATACAAAAGCTACAACTTCCATATCTCAGTCAAGTCATCGATGCTCTCCGACCTCAAATACGACAAGCGGTCGTCCTACTCCAACGGCATCACATGGTATTGACGGCCCGGAGACTGCACCCGCAGCACCGCACTCCGATTTTCATATGCCAAAGCATAACGTTTCAGTTTTTTGTTATAACTTTGAGAAAACAACGACAAAGGCAGTATGAAACGTGTTCTCATCATTGGCGCGGGAGGCTTTATCGGCGGATTCATAGCCGAGGAAAGCCTGCGAAGGGGCTACGACACATGGTGTGGCGTAAGACCATCCACATCGCGCCGGTTCCTATCCGACCCGAGACTCCACTTCGTGGAACTTGACTACGACTCACCCGCGGCAATGGCGCGACAGCTTCGCGGCGCACTCCCCGATGGTGAAAAATGGGACTGGATTGTATACAATCTGGGGGCTACCAAAGTAATGGTCTACTCCGACTTCAACCGTATCAACTATCAGTATCTCAGGAATACAATCGAAGCACTGGAGACGGCAGCCATGATGCCGGCACGCTTCCTCTACATGAGCAGTCTGAGTGCGCTCGGGCCCTGCGACGAAAAAAACTACGAGCCTTACCGCGCAGGCATGATTCCATGTCCCGACACCCGCTACGGCACCTCGAAGATAAAGGCAGAGACTGTGCTGGAGACCACTCCCGGACTCGACTGGATAATATTCCGCCCGACAGGAGTATACGGCCCCCACGAGCAGGACTACCTGATGATGGTGAAATGTATCGACCGCCATTGGGACTTCGGTGTAGGATTCCGCAAGCAGCTGCTGACATTCATATACGTAGAGGATCTCGCCACAGCCATATTCGACGCGCTGGAACGCGGCAAGACCGGCAAGAAATACATAATCTCCGAACCGAGAGCCTATACCCAGAAGGAATTTCGCAAGATTGTCGCCGATGCGCTTGGAGGCAAATGGGTGATTCCGGTGCGTCTGCCTCTGTGGATGGCCAAAGTGGCATCGGTGGTAGCCGAAAAATACGGTGTGTTCAAGATGCAGCCATCTACCCTCAACACCGATAAGTATAAGATAATGAAACAGCGCAACTGGAATGCCGACCCCTCGGAGGCTGAAGCCGACTTCGGATTTGTGGCGCAGCACTCACTGACGGATGGCATACGCCTTACGGTAGAGGCCTATCGCCGCGACACCGAGGCGGCCCGTGCGGCTAAAAAGGCCGCCAAAGCAGGGAAAGGAGGAACGGAATGACACCCCCTGAACAGCGCCCTCCGGCATGGTTCACCATAGTAGTGCTGGTGATGATGATTCCGATACTTTTCTACATCCCCCTTGTGATAGGGATGTTCGATACCCCGGGGTCATTTGAGATGGATACCGTAGGCTTTGTAACTCTGTTTTTCCCAATCTACGCGTTGCTCTCAGGCTGGCTTGCCTACCAGTGCTATCCCGAGCGCAAAGAGATAAGCTGGATTCTGCTCGGACTGCTGTTTATATTCTACATCTACGGAATAGTATCTCAGACAATCACAGGCAGCGCAATACCCTAAAGAGATATCAATAACATAAAAACAACATATATGAGCGACAAATATCATCAGCCTGTAGAGGCTTCGACTGTTACTATCGATGACGCCGCAGTAGCTGCGGCAGTCAACAAGATTCTTGACGAGCATTATCAGGAGAACTGCAATACCGAGATATACCGCACACTGTTCAACTGCATCGACCTCACCACACTCGCCACCACCGATTCCCCGGCATCGGTAAGCGACTTCACCGAGAGAGTCAACTCGTTTGAGGACAAGCATCCCGACCTGCCCAACGTTGCAGCCATATGCGTATACCCCAATTTCGCACAGGTGGTACGCGCCGTGCTCGACGTTAGCTCGGTGCGTGTGGCCTGCGTGGCCGGAGCATTCCCTTCGGGACAGTCATTCCCCGAAGTCAAGGTTGCCGAGACAGCCATGGCCGTATCGACCGGAGCCGATGAAATCGACATGGTATTCCCCGTGGGCGACTATCTCGACGGCGACTGGGAGGCTGTAAGCGACGATATCGCTGAAATCAAGGCTGCCTGCGGCGAGGCACACCTCAAGGTAATCCTCGAGACAGGAGCTCTGAAGAGCGCCGAACATATCCGCAATGCGTCAATCCTGTCGATGTACTCGGGCGCCGACTTCATCAAGACCTCAACCGGAAAAGTATACCCCGGCGCCTCGCTCGAAGCTGCCTATGTAATGGCACAGTGCATAAAGGAATACTACGAAAAGACCGGTCGCAAGGTCGGATTCAAGGCAGCCGGAGGCGTGGCCACAACAGAGGATGCCGTGAAGTACTACACCGTTGTAAAGGAAGTACTCGGCGAGGAATGGATGAACAACACCACATTCCGCCTCGGAGCAAGCCGTCTGGCCAACAACCTGCTCAGCGCGCTGCTTGGTAGCGAGACAAAACATTTCTAACCGTCCCTACATTGCCTCCCGACAGGCAATTTCCACAAGGTTTGGAAGACAACGATACTCCTAAGCCAAGGCTTAATACCTACACATTGCCGATAGCGGCCGCCATAATACTGGCGGTGGCTGTCGGCGTGTATTTTTATATCGATCCCTCGACATCACCGATATTTCCAAAATGTCCTTTCAGGGTGATGACCGGACTACAGTGTCCCGGATGCGGATCGCAACGTGCCATTCACGCGCTGCTCC
Source organism: Muribaculum sp. (assembly GCF_029051885.1). Classification (GTDB taxonomy): domain Bacteria; phylum Bacteroidota; class Bacteroidia; order Bacteroidales; family Muribaculaceae; genus Muribaculum. The sequence goes on along the minus strand of NZ_JAIDKI010000089.1, from coordinate 14,405 downwards.
ACGGCGACATTATCTCGGCATGGCGGTTCAATGCACTGCTGGTGATATCAGTCCCGGTGCTGGCGGTGATGCTACCCGTACAGTTCATGCGCCGCAGTCGTCCGCAGCTTTATCTCAAAGTATTCTGCACGACCACGATATGGATTACCTTTGCCGTCGTGGTCACATGGTGGATTGCCAGGAATATATGGGGCTGGTAATCTTCTATTGCTGCCGTTCGAAGAGTGCCCGCCTATAGGTATTCATTATCGAGTCGGCCATCGCACGATGACTGAAACGCGCGGTATATTCCTGTCCGAGGCCTACCATTTCAGCCCTAAGCGACGGATTTTCCATAATTCTCAGGGCAGCTTCGGCAAATGCATCGACATCGTCCGGATCGATATATACCGCCCCTGGGCCACCGGCCTCCTCAAGCACCGAGCCGGTACATGCTATGACCGGCGTGCCCGAGTTGATTGACTCGATTACAGGAAGTCCGAACCCCTCGAAACGAGATGTATAAGACGACACCGCAGCCATAGCATACAATGCCGGCAGATGGTCAAAAGGTATCCCCTCCAGACGACGCACACGGTCAGAGAGGCCATGGGCATCGACATAGCGGGCTATTTCGTCGGCATAAGGGGTGGCGCCACCTACGATATAAAGCACAACATCGCTCGGCAGCAAAGAAAGCGCTTTGACTGCAAGCAACTGGTTCTTGCGTGATTCGACTGTGCCCACCGTGATTATATATCGCTCGGGCAGCTGATACTGGCGGTGCACATGCTTAAGTTTCTCCGGCGGTATGGCGGCTCCAAACTGCTCATGACATCCCTGATATATCACATCTATCTTTTCAGCCGGAGTGCCGTAAAATTCCATTATATCGCGCTTGGTACACTCGCTTATCGCAATCACGCGGGTGGCATCGGAGCAGGCTCTCCGAAACTTATAGTCGTATATCCGGCAGTCAATCGGTGTGTAATATTCAGGATAATGACGGAATATGAGGTCGTGGATTGTGACGACAGAAGCCATCGAGGCCGAACGTATATTGAACGGCAGCTCTCCCGAAAGGCCGTGAAACAGCTCACACCCGTCACTCTGAGCCTGGGAGGTCACACCATAGCTGCGCCATATATGACGGGCAAAACGCCCGAATGCAGTAGCAGGAGTAAGAAGTTCCACATTATGATTGGCCAGCACAGGAGTAAGTCGCGGATTGGACCGGCGCACAGGAGCATACAGACGGTAACTGTTGGCCGGATAGTAGCGCGACAGAGAGTCAACAACGAGGCGTGAATAATTGCCAAGACCTGTATTGTTCTGCACGGCACGCTTGCCGTCAAATCCGATTATCATAACTTTAGAGCTTTACGTATTAAGAGCTTGTTTAATAATAAATGTTACCGTCAGGGCGGTCATTCGTCGAGCAGATTTTCGCTTGTGATGAGGGAGTTATGGGGTTCCATAACTCCCGAAGAGCAGGCGGAAAGATGCCGGCCAATGACCGACGGGAGGTAATTTGTTTAATATCGTTGATATATTTTGCATTTTCTCAAAAATCAGCAAGAGATTTAGTGATTATAAAATTACCTTTTGTCTCGTATATCTTGGCCGCTTTTCGCCCTGTTCCTCAGTTGTGTACATAAAGTACACTCCCTCGTCACATATCGAAAATCGTCTCAAGCTATACGACCCTGACGGCAACATTTATTATTAAACAAGCTCTAAAACTGCATGTGGCTGAAGAGATGCCACAGGGTGATACCAGCGCTGACCGATACGTTGAGCGAGTGCTTTGAGCCAAACTGAGGTATCTCGATACAGCAGTCGGCGGCATCGACAACTTCCTGGTCGACACCTTTCACCTCATGTCCGGCAATGATGGCATATCCTTGTCCGGGCTCAACTGTGAATTCCTGCAACGGAACACTCCCTTCCACCTGCTCAAGCACACATATGCGGTAGCCAAGGCCGCGCAGATGAGCCACAGCCTCAAGAGTGCTGTCGAAATGCATCCAGGGCACAGAATCCTCAGCGCCAAGCGCGGTCTTGTGTATCTCGACCGACGGCGGAGTGCCCGACACACCACACAGCACCACCGACGCCACACGGAAAGCGTCGCATGTGCGGAATATAGCGCCAATATTGCTGAGACTCCGTACATTGTCGAGAACCATCACAAGCGGTAGCTTCTCCGCCTTGCGGCATTCCTCAACACTCATACGGTGCAGTTCCCAAATAGTCTTCTTCTTCATATCCGCAAAGTTAATAAACTTCCGCAAATTAAAGCTACGACAGCACGGTCAGTATCTAAGGGGAAGGTCGCCGGTGGCTCCCCAGGTAGAACGGTCAAGATTGCGGTAGGAGATTGCCTCAGCCATGTGATGAATAAGGATTGGGGCTTCGGCTGCCTCATCGACAGGAAGCGACGAGGAGTAGTCGATATCGGCAATGGTGCGGGCAACCTTGCGGATGCGGTCATAAGCGCGGGCCGACATATCGAAGCGCTTCATCGCAGTCTCGAGTACCCGCATGCATTCCCCGTCAAGACGGCAGTACCTGTCGAGCAGCCTGGAGGTCATCTGAGCGTTGCAGTGCACACCCGGCACACTCCTGTAGCGGTGGCTCTGTATGGCTCGAGCGCGGATAACGCGTTCCCGGATAGCTGCGCTCGGCTCGCCCGGGGCAGCCGCCGACAGTTCTTCGAAAGGCACAGGCATAATCTCCACCTGCAGGTCGATACGGTCCATCAGCGGGCCTGATATACGGCCGAGATATTTCGTCACGGCTCCCGGAGGACATGTACACTCCTTTGCAGGGTGGTTGTAGTAGCCGCACGGACATGGATTCATCGACGCTACAAGCATGAATCCGGCCGGATAGTCTATCGAATAACGGGCGCGGGCAATGGTAATGTGACCGTCCTCAAGCGGCTGACGCATCACCTCAAGCACCTGGCGCGAGAATTCCGGGAACTCATCGAGAAAAAGCACACCGTTGTGTGCAAGCGAAATCTCGCCGGGCATGGGATTGGCGCCTCCACCCACAAGGGCTACGGGCGAAATCGTGTGGTGCGGCGCACGGAACGGACGCGTGGTCATGAGCATGGAACCTCGCTTGAGCTTGCCCGCGACGGAATGTATCTTGGTAGTCTCGAGCGCCTCCTGAAGGGTAAGCGGAGGGAGTATCGACGGCAGACGTTTGGCCATCATCGACTTGCCGGCACCGGGCGCTCCGACGAGGAGTATGTTGTGACCGCCGGCACATGCTACCTCAAAGGCTCGCTTTACATTTTCCTGACCCTTTACCTCCGAAAAATCGCAGTCAAAATCAGACTGCGCCCTCCCGAATTCCTCGCGAGTGTTTATCACAGTGGGCTGAAGCTCGCATGTGCCGTCGAAAAAGCCTGTCACCTCGCGCAGATTCTCCACGCCATATACCTCGAGATTGTTGACCACCGCCGCTTCGGTGACATTGGCCTTAGGCAGAATGAGCCCCTTGAACCCGAGTTCGCGCGCCTTTATGGCCATAGGCAGAGCGCCCCGTATGGGGAGCACCGAGCCGTCGAGCGACATTTCGCCCATAATCATGTAGCGCGACATGTCATCACCCTTGATCTGCTCTGAGGCGGCAAGTATGCCGAGGGCTATCGGCAGGTCGTAGGCCGCGCCCTCCTTACGGACATCGGCAGGCGACATATTGACCACAACAGCCCTATGGGGCCACTTCATGCCACATTGGGCCAAAGCGGTCTGCACGCGCTGGAAACTCTCTTTCACGGCTGCGTCGGGGAGTCCGACAAGATTGAATCCGACACCCTGGTGCACCGACACCTCGATAGTGACCACTATAGCGTCGATACCCTGAACGGCAGCCCCATAGGTCTTTATTAGCATGGCAATTTAAGGTTTCATTTGTTTCAAATTATATATTGCGGGCATGGATGCGTCCGCGCAGGGAGTCGACCGCGACAGAGATATCAGTTCCCCGGTATACCTGCACCCCGAGGCTGTCGCAGAGTATCCAGTAAGGCAGACGCGGAATATCCAGAAGTGCAAATGTAGGATTGGCCGGACCGCCGGGCACCCACACCTGCGCCCAGGCCGTAGTGTCGGCTCGCCAGTTGCGCTTCCATACCGCAGTGTCAGACGCCATGGATATCTCTACCACCTGTATGCGGCGCTTGGGCAGACTGTCGACAAGACGGTGCATCACAGGAGCCACCATGTCGCGCCGCTCGCCCGGAGCTCCCGAGAAATACAGCATCGAATAGCTGGCACGCCCGGGATAGAAATTCTCATGCATGCCCTTCGCGTTATAGAGATTGAACGAACGCACCTTCTCCTCGATTGCGGCTGTATTGAGGCGCGATACCATACGACGGTAAGACGACACGAGGGCGTCGGGACGCGCCTCGGGCGAAATCAGAGCAAAGATGCTGTCGGCCCGCGACTCTCCGTCGACCGCGTAATATTGTGTGAGCATCAGCGCCGCCGACTGTATGTCGCTCTTGTGGGAGTCGACATAATCGAGAATCAGGCGGTTGGCTCGGGCATGATTGCCCGAGCGGAGCTGTTCGTGGTTCTCGCGCAAAAACTTCGCCCACTCTTCGGTAGGCTTATTGCCCTTGACCTGTATGTTGTAGGGGTTGTCGACATCAAACACACATTTAAGCGTCTGGCCGTTGCGCACGAGCATCCGGGCTATCAGGCGTCCGTCGGTAGTAGTCAGATGAGCGAGGGTATAGTCCTTCGAGGCTCCCTCGACCGAAAACTTCCCGTCGATAGCCTGGATTGTCTCTGTATGCAGACCGTTGCCCGACTCGTAGATAAGTTGCAGGCCGCGGGTGCCCAGCCCGTCTACCACCCCTTCCACCCGGAAGCGGTCATCATCACCGCATGCCCAAAGCATGCCGCACACTATCAATATCAGTAATATACGTATGTTGCGTACCATATCGGACAAAGATACAGAAAGTATGGCAAACTTATCGGAAAACGGGCCATTTTTTATATCACCTCCCATCTACATACTCTTAGTACCAAAAAAATCTACTTTTGTAAAATCAACATAGCCTTAAAGTTTGTTAACTTTGTAGCGGACTCACGTCCGGCAGCATCCCCACTCACATTTATCCGTTATCAATAGTGCTAAGATATCTCCTACATACCGTATCTATATTATTCCTGCTTGTCATATCAGGAATGCAGAGTGCCCATGCCCAGATAATTTCACCCTCGAAAGAGGATGTACTCAATGTCGACAGCGTAAAACAGGCATTTGAGGACGCACCATATTTCAGCCTGTACAAGGACAATTACTTCATATTCGGTCCGTCGGTAGGTCCGAGACCGACACGCACCAACACCAACGTGAAGTTTCAGATATCGGTAGCGCAGCGTCTTACCAGAAGCACGCTCCCGGGAGGTGCGTATCTATATCTGTTTTACACACAGAAATGTTTCTGGAACGTGCTTGAGAAGTCGTTTCCGATGACCGACCTCAACTTCAACCCGGGTATAGGAGTCACGCGCCCGCTATTCGTAAAAAACCGGTTCATCGGCAAAATCACCCTTGTCCTTGAGCATGAAAGCAACGGCCGCGACTCCACACAGAGCCGTTCGTGGAACCGCCTGTCGCTTGCCGCCAACATGCTTATCGACCCCAAGATTATGATCTACGGCAAGTTCTGGATACCGTTTATCGACGGTGAGAACAACCGCGACCTCCTCGACTATGTAGGCATATACTCATTCGGCATAAGCTACATGCCCTTCAACCACCGGTTTGCAGCCACACTGCTTGTCACTAAACGAAAAGGCTGGAACTTCAACTACAACACCGTGTTTGAGATGAGCTACAAAATCGGGCGGCGCACCAACCAGTATCTGTTCCTCCAGTACTACAACGGCTACGGCGAGGGTCTGCTCGACTACAAGCAGTTTAAATCGCAACTCCGCGTCGGCTTCGTAATCCGCCCGCGATTCTTCAGCGACTATTAAGGTCGTTATCCAATTGCTCTCTTTGTTTAATGTATTGACAAAAACGGAGTTCTGCAACACTGCATAAACTTGAAATAATACTGAGAGTCATATGCATCTGTCTGTTCGGTACCGCTCTATATATCATACATTCGATGATATAGTCCCGACCGTATAATCGGCATTGACTATAACGTGGAACATCACCACCGGGCAAGTCGCACATAATACACACACATAATAATGCGGGTAGATTTCCGTTAAAGCGGTAAATATGCTAACTTTGTAGATACAGTATAAACCGTAGTCTATGCCGACAAATCAACCCGACGAACTTACTACAGGCTCAATGAAGCCGGAGAAAAATAGTATTGCAGGCAACCTCATCAAATACGGCATACCGCTGGTAATCACCGTAGGACTGTGCTGGCTGCTGTTTCACAACATCAACTTCTCGGAGATGATGGAAATCATACGCCGCGACTGCAACTTCTGGTGGATTGGTCTGGCGCTTGTAATCAGCATCTTCTCCCACGTGTTCCGCGCCATGCGCTGGCGCATACAGCTGCGTGCCCTCAACATCAACGCTTCGCTCTGGGACACCACGCTCAGTATCTTCGGCACATATGCCGTCAATCTCGTATTCCCGCGCCTGGGCGAGGTATGGCGCACGGGCTACATCGCTCAGAAGGAGAAGGCATCGTTTACCACCGTGTTCGGCTCGATGGTAGCCGACCGATTGGCCGATACGGTGACAGTGCTGCTGCTCACACTGGCCACATTCATCATCGCCCACAAGCAGATAATGCTCTACCTGTCGCAGAACGGCGACACCTACCGACACATGGCCGAGCTGCTCTCATCTCCCTGGCTATGGGCCGGACTGATAGCCGCATGCGCCGCCGTGTGGTGGGGCCTGTGGCAATTCCGCTACAACAGCCATGTCAGCAAGCTCCTCGACCTACTGCGCAATCTCTGGGAAGGTTTTTCGGTAATCCTGAGCATGCCCCACAAAGGACGCTGGCTCCTCCTTACACTCGCCGTGTGGGGATGCTATTTCATGCAGCTCTATGTGGCGTTTTTCTCATTTCCGCTCACTACCGATGTAGCCGTGCAGTATGGCGCTACAGCAGTGCTGGTATGCTTTGTGCTGTCGAGCATATCGATGGGAGTGCCCTCCAACGGCGGCATAGGTCCCTGGCAGTGGGCCATCATATTCGGGCTTAAGCTATACAGCGACAACATCCCGGGCCTTACCGAAGAGTATGCCGGCTCATTTGCCAATCTTGTAATGGGCATGCAGACTCTGCTGCTCATCGTGCTCGGCCTGTTTACCTTCGCCGCGATATCAATCGGCCGGAAAAAAGCGTAATCCACCCGACAAGCCGCTGACAATACCGATGCCCGGATTGTTGTAATCTTAACATTGATTTTTCGACATGCACTTCGACTTCGATACAAAACCCGACAACTTCACACGCGACGAGGAAAAGCTCATCCAGGAGGAAGAAAAAGTAATGGTCGACGGCGTCAATGCCGACGGACGTCCTACAATATCGTTCAACCGCGATGAAGGCAACCCCACAGAGACTCCGCCACAGAAACCGCCACGACACAAAAGCAGCCGTGCACGCGTCATACTCTGGTGGACAATATGCATTGTGACCGTAGTGCTGGTGGCAGCATTCTGGATACGATACTTCAATCCCTACAGTGTCGGAGCCCAGGAACGCGGATATGTAAACCATCTGGAGTGCCGCGGATTCATTTTCAAGACCTGGGAAGGGGATTTGCTTGTGTCCAATGCGCTGGCCGACTCGATACGACCCTACATGCGCGACTTTGACTTCTCCGTAGAGAACAACAGTGTGGCCGACGACCTGATGCGATACAAGCATTCCGCCCAGGAAGTAGTGGTCACCTTCAAGCGGTATCTCGGCATCCTACCCTGGCGCGGCGAGCACAAGTATATCATCACATCGGTACAGCCGGTTAGCGGCAACTCAGATGCCGCTCTACACCGTCCGGTAGTACAGGAAACGACTCCGCCGGCCGAAGAGGCGGAAACTACCCCTAAAGCAAACGGGAATACCGCTACTGCCCCTGACACTACCGCACTCCCCACAGCAGCAGCCGGCGTCTAAGAGAATGTTTGAATTTAACTTTATGAAATCTCTAAACATTCTCGGAAATCCTCTCTAACATAAGTCAAATCCAAACATTCTCTAAGCCCCGGGGATTAGACTATATCGCACACATATTGTTCAAAAAGTCGAAAATTAAGACTAAAGTATTGCAAATTTTGCCATATATTCTCAATTTTGGCAAAATTTGGCTTTATGAATAAGAAGATAGGACCCATTTCCCTCAGCGATATCCGCAGATTCGGCAGCGAATTCAGCTCACTCGGCCAGGAGTATATACTCGCACGTGTCGAACCGGGCGACTTCAGTTCAGCCGACATAATCTCGCCCTGGCGATTCGACGGTGTGACCATCGTGCTGATGCTTAATGCCTCAGGCAGCGTGACCATAAACCTTGAGACACTCGAGGTGCCGAGATACTCGATAATGGTAATCGATGAGACAATGCCCGTCAATCTCCACTGCGATGACGTATCTGACATGGAGGCATATCTCCTGTTTCTCTCCAAGGACTTTCTGGAGAGCGTAAATATCGACACAAATGCCATCGGACGCCATCCGTTCCATCCGGAAAACTCACCGGTGCTGAAACTGTCGGAAGAAAACACCGCACTGATTCAAAAATACCTCGGACTACTCCGCGACAATGCCGAAATGCCCGATGAAAGCCACTACCGCATCAGCATCGCACGCAATCTCATAGCCAACATATTCTACATATTGCTCGAGATTGAACGACAAAACCGCAACAACAGCGATGACGCAGACAAAGCCCCGCGCTCTCGCCGCATAAATTATGTGACCGACTTCCTGAGGCTCGTCCGACAGAATTTCCGCGAACAACGTTCCGTCGGATATTACGCCGACCGACTGTACATCACCCCCAAATATCTATCACTGGTAATAAAGGAAACCACCGGACGCAGCGCAGCCCAATGGATAGGGCGCCATGTAATCATCGAAGCCAAAAACCTCCTGCGGTTCTCCGGCAAAAATATTCAGCAGATAGCCTATGAACTGAATTTCCCCAACCAGTCATCGTTCGGCAAATATTTCAAGCACAACACAGGGATGTCACCCTCCGAGTTTCAGAAATCATAAGACATCATTAACATTATTTCACATAGGACACGTAAACTTTCATATACCTACGCTATCTTATAATATATAAGACCCGATACAATCATGATATCCGCCATGGATTGGAGATTGTCATTGACAGGGGTCTGCAGCAAACCGAATCAAACTTTTCCATTAACAACCACCAAACTCATGACACCGCTATTCCGCAACATCGCAATCGGCACATTATGCGCCATGCTCTCAGCCTGCCCTCTGTATATGGAAGCGCAGTACCACTCGGGACGCGGTGGTGGAAACCACACATCGCAATCATCACCCTCCAGGTCAAACGGAAAAGAAGGCAGAAAGCCTTCGGCACCCAACGGTAAGTCGCAGTACGGCAATTTCCGCCCCGGAGGCAACAATAACAACTCCGGGCGCCCAAAGGAACCCGGCGTGCGCCCCGGCGGCAACGGCAATCACAATAATAACCACCAGGGCGTAAGACCTCCATCAGGCAACAACCACAACAATCAAGGCATGCGCCCCGGCAACGGACACAACAGACCCGACAGACACCCGGGCCCCGGAGCCGGACCACAAAACAACCATCGTCCATCCGCTCCACAGCATCCGCAGCCGGGCCATAACTGGCGGCCATCAGCCGGCAACAACAATCATCGCCCCGGGCCTGGCATACCTCCTCCCCATCGGCCCGGCAATGCACACCGCCCGACACCTCCCGGACATGGTATGCATCACGGTCACTGGGGTCCCCCACCCATGCGCCCACATCGCCCGGTAGTACGCCCATGGCACCGACCGATACCTCCCGGCGGATGGCGTCCGCGTCCTTCGGCCCCGGCATTGTCGACAATCCTCGGCATAACATTCGGCACAGCCCTTAATCTGTCGCTGACCACATTGGTCAACAATGGATATTATATCGACGGATACGCCAACAACACCGTGTATCTCCGCGATGTGAATTCATACAACTACCTATGGCCCGACGCCACTCTCTACTACTCCAACGGAGGCATGAACAGGTCGGAATTCCTGTATTCCACCCCCTACCCCGACCCTATGCGCTACAACAACCTGTACAACAACTTCATCGGCATATACGGCGCTCCGGTCAACTATGTAAACAACGGCACCTCGCTCAGCGCCACATGGTTTGCACCCAACAGGGGATACATAACCCTGCAATATGCTCCCCAATATGCCCTCGGAGGCCAGTTGCGCTACTTCACTACCCTGACTCTCGGGCTATAACCACCCCGCACTGAAGCATCCGGGAGGTGACTTACAGAAACCACGCAAAAACTCCAAGCCCCATACCGATTAAGCTGTTTTTGAGCTTAACCGGTATGGTCTTAGAGCTTGTTTAATAATAAATGTTACCACCAGGGTGGTAACATTTATTATTAAACAAGCTCTAAACTTTTAAATTGACGGTTTTGTTAAAATAATGCACTAAAAATCCGTAAAAGTTCGTAAATTCGCAGCATAAAGCCATACACATGCAACTATTGTGTACCGCCAGACCTGAATAAAACAGATATTGTCCAACTATAAAATCATAAAACAATGAACATCGACACTATCGGCTACAATGCCGGACTCGTATGGAATGCACTTAACGAAGTTGAGGCCATCGGACTGGTACAGCTTCGCAAAGTAACAAAACTTAAGGACAAAGAGCTGATGCTCGCCCTCGGATGGCTCGCACGCGAAGACAAGCTCGTCATCGCTGATGATGAGAACGGTAAGAATATTATCGTATCTCTCGCCCAGAAATAATCTCTCCACCACTACAGCAAAATGCCGCTGACGGAACCACAAGCCGGTACCGTCAGCGGCATTATCGTTAATAGCCGCTTATCTATGCAGACGGTCGGAAACCAGCCGCTGTGTGAAATCCTGCAAATAGGCTTTCGCATAAGTAATCATCGAATCGGCCATGATAGCGACATCCAGGTCGTAGGTGGTATCAAGCGGATATTCAAGCGCCTCATCGACAGTGATATCGTATATAGCCAACGGTTTATCGCCGTTACCGTCCCATTTTACAAGGAGCCGGGGTGATATTATATGATACACGTTATTCCCTTTATATATGGCATAATGAGGTTCGGCAGCAGACATATGCAGGATATCCCGTCCCATTGACACATATGGCTCGTCGTATCCGAGCAGTCCGAGTATCATAGCACCCGTATCTACCTGCGACATCACTCTGTCGGCAATCTCACCGGGTGGTGCAATCTCACCCGACGGATCGTAAACAATCATCGGCACAGAGGAGTACAGCCATGGTGTGTCGTATATTGTGCCATGCAAATCCCGGCAACCGTGGTCACCGGTAATTACAAACAGGGTATTCCCATACCAAGGCTGTTCACGCGCATTATCAAAGAAATAGCACAGCGAGCGGTCGACATACTCCATAGCCCTCTCCATCGAACCTTCGGGACTCTTGTATCCATCAGTACGCCAATATTCCGGCACACGAAACGGAGCATGGCTCGACAACGTAAACCAGCAGGCCATCCATGGCGCAGACATGTGCGACAAATCAGTGGCCACATAACGGGCCATAGCATGGTCATAGATTCCCCATACTCCATCGAAATCGCGGTCGTCGGCATAAGTCTCTCTGTCGGCCACGCTCTGCATGCCCATCATCACAGCCATCTGGTCGATAGCGAAGGAGCCATGATTGCTCCCGCAATAATATTTTGTGGCATACCCTTTGCGACGCAGCAGAGCCGGCATCGCATCGACAGTGTTGCTCTCATATGGCGAGCCCATATAGATGAACGGCTCAAACATCGGAAACCCGCCGAGTATCGCGGCCATCCCCTCGTTGCTGCGACGTCCGGTAGTAAAATTATAGCGCACGACAAGCGACTCCGTCGACAGAGAGTCAAGAAAGGGCATAAGCCCTCGGGGAGCAGCACCCGAGGCATTGTTCAGACGGTCAATCCAATGTTGTCCGCAACTTTCAATCACGATAAGCATGACATTGCGACACGACATATCACGTCCGGCGACCTGAGCGATATCATAATCGGGACGAAGTGAGGCGAGCTCCTCAGCCGTAAAATACGCAGGTACCTCCAACGGTTTATCCTTCAGCGAATGAATGATGTTGAACGGAGTATTCAACACAATATTCATCTCGTCGAGCCGCTCCACCCCTCGGGCTGCATCGGCCGGCTTCAGGCACTTGCCTACAATGCTGACGCGACCGCGCATACATAACACCATCACTGCGACAACCCCAATAAATACACCGGCACGCATCAGGCCGGTAAGGATATTGGAAGATAGCGACGGGAGTCCGGCCGGGCGCACCCTCCGGTAGAGCCATACCATGAGCAGGACTACACCTGCCGCCATAGCAAACGCCCACCAGTAATCAACCGCATATGACAGGAATATCCTTCCGATATTCGAATCAGTACAGAAACTCTTTATCGCCGCAAAGCGCATACGCGACCCTTGAAATGGAAACATAGCCACATCCCCAAGGTTTATGCAGAGCAACAGACTGTTACATGTGATGTAAACAATGTCGGTAGCAAGCAGCCACCCTCTCGATGCAACGAACGGCGCCGGAATAAACCGCATCACCACAAAAAGAGCATTAAAATAGGCCCATGCCGAGAGATCAAACGGTATACCGTGCCACATGAGCCGACACATATAGCCAATACCCATACCGGACAGATGCCAGTTGTAGGCTATAAACGCTACACGCGACAGCCAAAACAGGACAAATGTCACCGCACACTGCCACAACGTAGCAGTCCATATATTACACGAAATACGTCGAATACGCAGCATAGCGATTCATATCAGAAACGCGCGCCGACAGTAAGAGAAAGCGACATGTTGGAATTGAAGAAAGTATATGCCTCTCCAAGATAAAACGCTCCGTCAAACCGTCCGGTGAGCGATGAAAAAAGAGCCTTGTGATTGTAGACAAACGAGAACAGCAGCTTCATATTGGTAGCAAACATGTCCTTACGTCCGTCGGAACTTTCGCGAAACACATGCTTGTAGCCTATCGAAGGGAGTGTCGTGATATTGAACAGCCACTTACGCGGAGTGAGCACACAGTTGTAGCCATACCCGACAATAATATTATAGTCGGCATAGTTGAACTTATAGTCCATACGCCCTTCCGGCACAAAGTCAAGCATATCCGCCGGGAGTGAACTGAAATTGATGCCTACATCCTGCCGCTCGTAATTGATACCGCATATAAGTGTGCCGGCGCTCTTGAGCTGATACTTGCTGTAGCAATATGCCGCGGCATGCGAATAACGACGGTGGTTGAAGAAGTAATAGCCGTCGATTGTGGTTGATTTCTGGCGGACATCGTTGAAATCCTGCGATATATGATGCCCGTCATTATAATTCCCGAAGTTCATTATAGTCACACCGCCCCCTGTCGACTGACGTGTATAGCGCAATGTGAACAGCGCGCAGGTAAAATTCCAGTCAAAATTGCGGCGCTGCGCCACCGGATGCCTGAAAAGCTCGTTGGCATTAAAGGTATAGCTGAGACCCACAGCCATAAAGTTGATACTCGGGCCAAGGTCGCTGTAGACATTGCTCAGCATACGCACATTGAGATTCTCAGGGAAAAACAGAGCATAACTCTGGGCCCAGTTGTGACTGTTGAGATATAGTTTCCAGTTTTTACCCGTACCTACCACATATTCCGGGTCATAGCTGTTGAACGTGCGGTCGCCCCAATTATACACATTGAGGCAGAATCTCATAAACTTAGGATAATTGATACCGGGGTCATTGATTCTGAACCCGTTGGCAAACAGCTGCTTCACCCAGTTCTGCTGATAGTAGTCGGGTCCCCACTTAGGATGGCCGCATGCGGTGTCAAGAGTATCGGCAGGATGTATCTCCAGACCCGACAACCCTGTATCGGACGCAGTATCCGACTCTGAAGCACAGACATCAGGACCGACAGCCAAAGCTACCGACCACAACGCGACAATGCTGAAAACTATACGATGGAGCATATCGTGTAAAATAATGGTGCAAAATTAAGAAATTTTGCACCACTGTTCAAATCATTAACTATCTGAAATAGCCGTTATATCGACAATAATATTCATTAAGAGCTTGTTTAATAATAAATGTTACCGTCAGGGCGGTCAATCGTCGAGCATATTTTCGCTTGTGATGAGGG
>NZ_JAIDKI010000088.1 GCF_029051885.1 Muribaculum sp. | reverse complement strand
CTGTTGCTCTTCACCCGGAAATCCGCTCACGGGAGGCTTGTATACTCAGCACTCAGAATGCCATAAGACGAGCACGTAAATACGGGAGTCGTCTACATGTGCTCCATGTGAGTACGGCAGAGGAGGCCACTATGTTTTCAAATCGGCCATTGTCTGATAAACGTATTACAGCAGAGGTTTCGGTGCATCATCTTTGGTTCTGCGACAATGACTATGACCGTCTTGGGTCTCGGATAAAGATGAACCCTGCCATTAAGACGTCGGCCGATCGTGATGCCCTGCGCAAAGCGTTGCGTGACGGGCGTATTGACATAGTAGCTACCGATCATGCTCCTCATTTGCCGGCAGAGAAGGAGGGTGATGCTCTTACAGCTGCTTCGGGCGCTCCTATGGTGCAGTTTTCGCTTCCGTTGATGCTTGAGATGGCTGATATGGGTATATTTACGCGTGAGCTTGTTGTCGAGAAGATGTGTCATGCTCCCGCGCGATTGTTCGGTATACGGCGCCGTGGATTTCTGCGTAAAGGATTTGCCGCCGATATCGCAGTAGTTCGTACCGACACCGCCTATACTGTAACAGATGATATGGCGCTCAGCCGCTGTGGATGGACTCCGCTTGCCGGAACCACTCTACATAATCGGGTCATTGCTACATGGGTCGATGGAAAACCGGTATGGAGGGACGGAAAGATATATGAAGAGACACGCGGTAAGGCCTTGCGTTTTGAATCGCGCTAAATAAGATTAATATATACACACTATAATAGACCATCATGTTAGAAAAAGCTGATGTAAAGACCATAGATAAAGTGGTAGTAAGATTTTCCGGTGATTCTGGCGACGGTATGCAGCTTGCCGGAAACATTTTTACAAATGTATCGGCTGGCGTCGGTAATCAGGTGTCGACATTTCCTGACTATCCTGCCGAGGTACGCGCCCCGCAAGGGTCGCTCAGTGGCGTTTCCGGGTTTCAGGTAAACCTTGGTATCGGGGTGCATACTCCTGGCGACAAGGCTGATGTCCTTATCGCGATGAATCCTGCCGCACTGAAGCAGAATGTAAAACATCTGAAAAAAGGCGGCGTGGCAATCGTCGACATTGATTCCTTTAAGGAGAGTGACTTGAAGAAAGCCAAGTTTGAGACATCTGATCCATATGCTGAGCTTGATCTTAAAGCCCAGGTGGTAGAAGTGCCGGTTACTTCCATGACCAAGGCGGCACTTGCAGATTCCGGACTCGACAATAAGTCAGTGCTGAAATGCAGAAACATATTTGCTTTGGGTCTTGTATGCTGGCTTTTCGACCGTCCTCTTGAGGCTGCTATACATCATCTTCACAACAAGTTTGCAAAGAAGCCGGCAGTATTTGAGGCTAATGCCAAAGTGATACGTGCCGGATATGACTATGGTGCGAATATTCATGCTGGTGTGTCTACATATCGCATTGAGTCAGAGGCTGTACGCCCTGGTGTGTATACTGACATTAATGGCAACACCGCTGTTGCCTGGGGTCTGATTCTGGCTTCCGAAAAAGCCGGACGCCCACTGTTCCTCGGCAGCTATCCCATTACTCCGGCTACTGATATCCTTCATGAGTTGGCCAAGCGCCGCGACCTTGGGGTAAAAGCCATACAGATGGAGGATGAGATTGGTGGAGTGTGTGCTGCTATTGGCGCTTCTTTTGCCGGTAATATCGGTGTTACCTCTACATCCGGGCCCGGTCTGGCTCTGAAGAGCGAAGGTATCGGCCTGGCTGTTATGGCAGAGCTGCCCCTTGTGATAATCGATGTGCAGCGTGGCGGTCCATCTACAGGCCTGCCTACAAAGACAGAACAGACCGACCTTATGCAGGCCCTTTATGGCCGCAACGGCGAGTCGCCTGTTGTTGTTGTGGCCCCTGCATCTCCTACGGATTGCTTTACAATGGCTTTTGATGCAGCAAGGATAGCTATAGAGCACATGACTCCCGTAATACTCCTTTCGGATGCGTTTATCGGAAATGGCTCAAGCGCCTGGCGTGTGCCTGATGCAGAGGATTTCCCCAGAATTACACCTCGCTATGTGCCTGTCGAACTAAGGGAATCATGGCGACCTTATCTTCGCGACGAAAATACCCTTGCTCGTTACTGGGCGATTCCCGGTACCGAAGGGTTGGCCCACCGTCTCGGAGGCTTGGAAAAAGATTATAACACAGGGGCGTTGTCCATCGACCCTGTGAACCATGAGAAGATGGTATATGCCCGTCGTGAGAAGGTGGAACGTGTTGCTGACGATATCCCCGAGCTTGAGGTAATCGGTTGTGGTGATGCCGACACCTTGTTAATCGGGTGGGGCGGCACTTACGGCCATCTGCGTACTGCGGCCGAAGACCTGGTGAAAGAGGGATACAAGATTGATTTTGCTCATTTCCGCTATATCAATCCGCTCCCGCGCAACACACATGATGTACTTTCGCGATACAAGACAGTAATCTGTGCAGAGCTCAACACCGGTCAGTTTGCTGATTTCCTCCAGAGCCGTAATCCCGGACTTCAGATTAAGCGTATAAATAAGATTCAAGGCCAGCCTTTCCTGATTAGCGAGGTTGTAGCCGGTGTGAAGGAAATTCTCGCCAAATAGCCTCTTAATTTTAAAGACTTCAGTAACAATGGATACAAAGCAATATACCCCCGCCGACTACAAGAGTGACCAGCCGGTACGCTGGTGCCCCGGTTGCGGTGACCATGCTATTCTCAATGTTCTCCATAAGGCCATGGCCGAGATTGGAGTAGCTCCGCATATGACAGCTGTAATATCCGGTATCGGATGCAGCTCACGTCTGCCGTATTACATGAATACCTACGGATTCCATACTATTCATGGGCGAGCAGCGGCAATCGCTACAGGTTTCAAAGTGGCTAATCCCGAAATGTCGGTATGGCAGATATCGGGCGACGGCGACGGACTCGCTATCGGAGGCAACCATTTCATCCATGCCGTGCGTCGTAATGTCGATATAAACCTTCTGTTGCTTAACAACAAGATTTACGGATTGACAAAAGGACAGTACTCACCGACCTCCGACCGTGGATTTGTCAGCAAATCTTCGCCTTACGGCACTACCGAAGATCCATTCATACCGGCTGAACTCGTGTTCGGAGCAAGAGGCACATTCTTCGCTCGCTCTATCGACGTAGAACTTGCCACCTCTCAGGAAGTGATGGTTGCCGCCGGCCGCCACCGTGGAACATCTGTTGTCGAATTGCTGCAGAACTGTGTGATATTCAACAACGGCATACACAATCATATAACCGACAGAGAATATCGTGCCGACCGCACTATCCATCTGCGCCATGGCGAGAAAATGCTTTTCGGCAAGGAGATGAACCGCGGACTTGTGCGCGATGGATTCTATCTGAAGGCTGTCGAACTTGGAAAGGACGGCTACACCATTGACGACGTGCTTGTGCACGACGCACATACACAGTCAAATTTCCTCCATCAGCAGCTTGCCATGATGGATGGACATGAACTCCCGCTCGCCATAGGTGTAATCAGAGATGTCGATTCTCCGGTATATAATGAAGAGATTGACGCTCAGATTGCCGACGTCCGTTCTAAGAAAGGATTTGATTCGCTTCGCTCGATGATTCTTGCCGGCGAGCACTGGACAGTCGAATAAGCAACGCTTCACAGATATCGTCTCAGACGACGCTTATCCCATCAAGGCTACAGATTATCGCTCTATTGGCGACGGTCTGTAGCCTTTGCTATTCAGCTAATTATGCTTACTCACGCTATAAATATGCCGTTAAATTTGACTGAATGGCATATTTGGCTTAACTTTGCAGAAAAGAATCAGCCTTTATCCGGCAAATGCAGCAGAGGTATTTCTGATATTATGCTTTGATTCTATATATGTGTGTTATCTGTGATTACACGCTCAGCCATCATTATTGCACCGGTCACCCCACTCAATTCTATATTGTTTGTGGGGGAGAGAAAGAATTGCCGCTAAATTAAGCGGTTTAATTTTTTTTATGTATCCTCCTGTCGCGACAGCAGACAAAATTTCAATCGACAATCTTGAAAGATATGTCGAGGAAAACTATTCTGAGAAATCTCAAAAGCTGTATCTTGCTGTATTAAAGTCGATTAGAGTATATGGGGGGGGGGTATTTGGCCGCCTCTGAAATTGATGGAAAGTACATTGCAGGATTTCAGACACACCTCTCCGACCGTCTCTCTCCGGGAAGTATATCCCAATATCTGCGTAGTCTGCGCTCGCTCCTTAACTCCTATCTCGGCCCGTACTACCGCAAGCCCATAAACGAAGCGTTTGCCGGCGTTGCCTCCAAAAATTAGACCGACACACGACACGTC
>NZ_JAIDKI010000087.1 GCF_029051885.1 Muribaculum sp. | reverse complement strand
CCATACTCTCAGGGCGCGCGCTGACAACAGACATATCCGACGTAATGCCGTTATCTCTCTGAGCGTGGCACGCCGCAACAGCTATGGCAAGAATTCCGACTGCAAATATCGCTATCTTTTTCATTTTCCTACAGTTCTTGAAAGAGATATCTTCTCTCCGGGAAATACAAAATTAAGTAAAAAAGCGTTAGCAGGGCGCACAAACATAAACTTTTTATGCCGCCTCGAAGGATAATCGTCTGATTTATAATCCATTCTTAGCATTACCAATAAAACAGACCATAAACTCAGAATAGCCCCTGCTACATGTATGAATAACCCTTCTTTCCGAGCGTTGGTTCAATTATCGGCAAGGTGTTTATCACCCGACCGTCAATACTTTGCAAAATCCGACAGTTTTGCATATCTTTGTGATTATCACGAATGAATCTGCATTCATTATAATCACCTCAATTCCTCACGCATATGGAAAATTCCAATCTCTTCACACAATTGATATTAATCGGTATCATCGTCGTGATATGGCTTATCGCGAGGTTACTCAGCCGCTTCAAAGCCTTTGAGCAGCGCCTTTACAACATCGAACTGTTTCTCTTCAACGAATCCCGCCGGGATATGGAGACAGCCACAACCCCATACGGTGAGCCTGACATCCGTACTAATCAAGACACGGCAGAGGAATCAGGCATGCCCGACACTCCGGCGCAGCATATCCACGAAGACCCGGAATATCTATCGCACACGGATGTACAGGAAGAAAAAGACTGCTCTACCCTACCACTAAATATACCGCCTATCCCTGCCGCCACCACAGCGCCGGCCATATTGCCGGAGCAGGAGGAATCGCCGCATATTGACGATACTGTGGAGAGCGACATTTCCGACTATGATACCGAATGCACCCCCGAACATATCGCCGGAATGCATCGCAACCGCAACAACATCGAACGGCAAATCGGTGTAAACCTGTTCAGCAAGATAGGCATACTCGTACTGATTATCGGCATCGGATTCTTTGTAAAATATGCTATCGACAACAATTGGATTAACGAGACCGCACGTGCTCTCCTCGGCATAGCCACCGGACTCGGCCTTTGGGGCATAGCATACCGCCTGCGGGAGTCATACCGCAATTTCTCATCGGTACTTGCCGGAGGAGGCTTTGCAGTATGTTTCGTGACAATCGCCATTGCCCACAATGTATACGCTCTAATCAATCCATTGGCCACAATGTGCTCGCTGGTAGCACTTACTGTGGTCATGATAGTGATTTCGCTCGTTTTCGACCGACGCGAACTCGCCATGACAGCCATAATAGGCGGATTCATAGCTCCGTTTATCGCAAGCAATCCCGACAGCAGCGTTACAGTCCTGCTCTCATACGTGCTCATCCTTGACGTCGCTATGTTTGTCATCAGCATCAGACGCAACTGGTGGGAACTGTCGGCGGCCTCGACTCCGCTCACATGGATTGTAGCCGCAATAGCATTGTACGGGCCGGCCTCAGCCGATATCACTCTACTGATATTCAGCATCCTTTATTTCATTCTTTTCTCTCTGCCCCTCGCTCTGGTGCTAAACCGCAACATCGACAACCAGCGGCTATTCATCGCTCTCATCGGAGCCGTGCTGCTCAACAACTTCACTTTTCTCCTTATTGGCACCGAGGTAATCGCCGACATACCCACAGGCAAGTATATGAAAGGGCTCATACCCCTGATTGCAGCCATAGTCAACGGCATGCTGTATTTCCGCTTCTATGCCGGAGAGAACGACGGACTTATACGCAAAATCCTTACAGGACTCATAATCCTGTTTATCGCGCTTATATTCCCCATACAATTCTCATCGCCCGACACTGTACTATCATGTATCGCATGCTACGGAGCTGTACTCAATCTCGCATATGCACGTCAGCACAACCCTCTGACAGGAATCGCTGCGGCTATAATATTCGTCATAATAATATTCACCACTCTGACGCCATTTATCGAACTTTCCGGGCTCAACAGATGCGACTCCTTGGGGAGAGCCATCACCGAACTTATCTGTGCAACGGCATTCGCAGCATCGGCATGGACCATCAACCGCTATAAAACGGCATACTCCGGCCATTTCGCCATATTCTACACCATACTCCTCTGGGCCGGTGGTCTGATGGCTCTATCCGGACTTGACACACTTTATGACATCTACCTTGATACCGCCACATCGTCGCGCGCGCTCATGGTATCGGGATTCATCATGATGTTTATATTGTCGCTGACCACCTCACGCGGAGGCAACAGCGGATGGCTTTTCCCCGGCATAGGAGCGATATGGTTTGCCTACGCGCCATACTCTCTCCCCGACGGAAACCCAATCTTTGCCGACACTCTATTATGGACCGGTGCCGCGGCCTACATAGCCCTTGCAACGGCCGAAGGCATAAAGGGATTCCGCAACAGACTGACAGGGCCAATCAACATGCCGGAATATACGGTATATTTCAACATAGCCGCAATCATATTCACAGTAGCTGCCACCGAATATTTGCTCCGCCAGCTTGGGTTGACCCATCTGTATAGCGCCGGACTCTCGATAGCACTTACACTATGCGGTGCGGCCCAACTCATTATCGGCCTCAGGCATCATCTGCGACTTATGCGCATAATCGGACTGTGTGTAGTAGGAATCGTGCTTGTAAAACTTGCCATATACGACCTATGGGTACTCCCCACAGTCGGAAGAATTATTGTATTCATCTTGCTCGGCATAGTCCTTTTGGTAATATCATTCCTTTATCAGAAACTACGAGCGGCTATATTCAATGACAACTGACGTAGAAATCACAATGCTTTGGTACAATCCTTTTGCATTTATAATTACGAATTGCTAACTTTGCGAGGAATAGTGTCTGCCACAGTATCTACCGGTCATTGCGCGCAGGCTGCAAACGAATAGAACTATTATGAACTTCAAGCAATTTTGCATGACCACGCTGGCTGTAGTAGCCGGCATCTTCATCACAGGCATACTGAGCATATTCGGTATGATTCTTATGATGATTCAGATGATGTTCACGAGCATCGCACAGGAGCATCCGTCTACCAAAAAAAATTCCATACTTCATATCGACCTCTCTTCCGAAATCATAGAGAGAGAGAGAGGCACCACTATCATGCAACAGCTGCAGGGCATCGAGGACAACTCCATGTCCCTCAACCGACTGCTTGATGCTTTGGAAATAGCCTCAACCGACCCAAAAATCGAGGGAGTATATCTCGATTGCGGCGGCGTATCTGCCGGAGTGGCGACACTTATGTCGGTCAATGAAGCCCTCAATACATTCCGCAATTCAGGAAAGTGGGTGGCCGCCTACGCCGACAGCTATGCCCAGGGTGACTATATACTGGCCTCTGCTGCCGACTCGTTATGGCTCAATCCTGTAGGAGAAGTCGATATCCACGGTGTCGGTGCCGGTCTGTTCTATTTCAAAGGCCTGCTTGACAAACTCGGAGTAGACGTCCAGGTATTCAAAGTCGGCACCTACAAAAGTGCAGTCGAGCCGTTCCTGCTCACCGAACCTAGTGAAGCGAATATCCTACAGACCCGCGAATATCTCGACCCGATATGGGCCGATGTGCGCACAACAATAGCATCAGGGCGCAACGTAACTCCCGAAGCAATCAACACATGGGCCGACAGCATAATCGTGACCGAGAATCCGGCCAATTATCCCGGCATGAATGTTGTGTCATCACTCCGCTACCGCCACGAGGCCGAACAGCTCCTCAAATCGATGTCGGGTATCGATTCAGACGACGATCTGCGCCTCGTGACACCGACCGAATACCTCAACCAGTCGTATGCACATAAATATCTGAAAGAAGCATCCAAGTCCGATTATAAAATCGCCGTACTTTACGCTGTAGGCGATATAGTGCAGGAGGGAGACGAAGGTATTGTAGGAGCCGACATGACCCCGCTTATTTACGAACTCGCCGATGACGACGACATATCCGCACTGGTGCTCCGTGTAAATTCCGGCGGCGGAAGTGCATATGCATCAGAGCAGATATGGGAGGCTCTTGAATACTTCAAATCGACCGGCAAGCCCTTCTACGCATCAATGGGCGATGTAGCCGCTTCCGGAGGCTATTACATATCATGCGGTGCCGACAAGATTTTCTGCCAGCCCACTACCCTCACCGGTTCCATAGGCATATTCGGCATGGTGCCGAATATCGAGGGGCTGCTTGAGAAGCACCTCGGTGTCACCTCCTACACAATCGCATCCAACCCCAACGCCATGATGAGCATCACCAAGCCATTCACACCCATCCAGCGCCGTGCCATGCAAAAGATGATCGACCGCGGCTATGAGACATTCGTAGGCCGCTGCGCAACCGGACGTGGAATGCCCATAGACTCAATCAAGGCCATAGCGGAAGGTCGCGTATGGGCCGGAACAAAAGCCCTGGAAATAGGTCTTGTCGACAGGCTCGGAAATCTCAACGACTGCATAATGGCCCTGGCCGAGGAAAATGACATACATTCATATTCGATTATCGAATATCCCGATCCAGAGAAATCATGGTGGGAAAAACTCATAATGAGCAACGCCCAGATAAAACAGGACGCTCTCAAGAAAGAACTCGGCGCAGCATATCCGATATACAAGTCGGTAGAATCCCTGAGCAACATGGATCCAATACAGGCCCGTATGCCATTTACTGTCGTCGAGTAGCATTCTGAAAAAAACAAGACCATCATCCGAACCTAAAAGCATATGCGTCACAGCAAAATAGTCGACTTACTGATACTTAAGCCTATGTCGTGGATTTACGGCATGGTGACAGCTGTGCGCAACAAACTTTTCGACTGGCACATATTCAAGCAGCACACATTCCCCGTGCCTGTACTCGTAATCGGCAACCTCGCTGTAGGTGGCACAGGCAAGACCCCCCACACGGAATATATCGTAGACCTTCTGCGCCGGGAATACCATATCGGAGTGCTGTCTCGCGGCTACCGGCGTCGTACAAAAGGGTTTATTCTCGCCGACAAACGCTCCACACCGGCAGCCATCGGCGACGAGCCATATCAGATATATCAGAAGTATGGCCACGACATACGTGTGGCTGTATGCGAAAGCAGAGTCAAGGGTATCAAGGAACTGCTGAGACTCGACCCGCGTATCAATCTCATAGTGCTCGACGACGCATTCCAGCACCGCTATGTAAAGCCCTCGACATCAATCGTACTTACCGAATGGCATCGCCCGGTATATAACGACGAGATGTTGCCTCTGGGTCGTCTGCGTGAATCCGTACGCGCCCTGCTCCGCACCGACATTGTGATTGTGACAAAATGCCCTACCGACATCAGACCCGGTGATGTAAGTATCATCTACGACAATCTGAAACTATTCCCGTTCCAGCGCCTCTATTTTTCACATTACCGCTACGGGCATCTTGTAAGCGTTTTCCCCGACGAAGTCAGATATGTGCCCGGCCTTGAATGGCTGAATCCCGACGATGCCGTGCTTGTAGTCACCGGCATAGCAAATCCACGGCCACTGGTACGCTATATCAAAGGTTTCAAGGCAAAGGTAAATGTCGTGCGCTTTCCCGACCATCACAACTTCTCTCGCCGCGATTTCAACGAACTGACAAAAGCCTTCAATCAGCTTGAAGGCACCCACAAGTATATTGTGACCACCGAAAAAGACTCGGTACGCATGGCCAATAATCCTTACTTCCCGCCTGAACTCAAGACATCGACATTCTATCTGCCGATAAAGGTTGAGTTCATGCCTCAGAAAATGCCACAGAACTCCAATCCGTTTGATATGGAAATACGCCATATCCTGCGCAACTTCAACAATCCACAGGCCTCACAGGTAAGAAAATAGGCTCTGTAGGCACTGTGCCACCCTCCTACTGCATAAAGTAAATTACATTGAAAACCATACGTTCACGAACCACGTTATAATCTCATGTTAGCAAAAATAAAAGAAACCGCCGAATATATCCGCGGACGTGTAAGCACCCCAATCCCTACAACAGCCATAATCCTGGGAACCGGCCTGGGCGCACTTGTCGACTCAATCGCCGACAAACAATATATACCCTACAACGAGATACCCAACTTCCCGGTATCGACTGTCGAAGGCCACAGCGG
The DNA here is from genome assembly GCF_029051885.1 of Muribaculum sp. GTDB lineage: Bacteria > Bacteroidota > Bacteroidia > Bacteroidales > Muribaculaceae > Muribaculum. The sequence goes on along the minus strand of NZ_JAIDKI010000087.1, from coordinate 9,246 downwards.
CAACCTGATTTTCGGACGTCTCGGCGACCGTCCGGTAATGGCCATGCAGGGACGTTTCCATTTCTACGAGGGGTACGACATGAAGACTGTCACATTCCCCATCCGTGTGATGCACGAACTCGGCATAAAGACTCTATTTGTAAGCAACGCGGCCGGTGGCATGAATCCGGAGTTTGAGATTGGCGACATAATGATTATCACCGACCATATCAACCTCTTCCCGGAGCATCCTCTGCGTGGCAAGAACTACGAGGAATGGGGCCCGCGCTTCCCCGACATGAGCGAAGCATATTCACAGCGTCTTATCGCGCATGCCAAAGATATCGCTAAAGAAAAAGGCATCCGTGTGATGCATGGTGTATATGTCGGAACACAAGGCCCTACATTCGAGACACCTGCTGAATACCGTTACTTCCACATCATCGGAGGCGATGCCGTAGGCATGTCGACCGTGCCCGAGGTAATCGTGGCCCGTCATATGGGCATTGAAGTATTCGGTGTATCCGTAATCACCGACCTCGGAGTAGAGGGTATCGTAGAGAAAGTATCCCACGAAGAGGTGCAGAAAGCCGCACAGGCCGCACAACCCAAAATGATGGAGATAATGACCGAACTGGTCAACCGCTTCTGACAACACGTCAACCGTAACATATCATGATGCCGGCGGCCGTCGTGGGCTACGTCCCGACAACCAGCCGGCATCAATCATTCATACAACCCTGCCATATGGAACAGAAACTGACCGAAATATCAAGCATCGGCGAATTCGGCCTGATTGACCGGATTACCAAAGAGTTCCCTCTGGTGAACGATAGCTCTTTGCATGGCACCGGCGACGACGCCGCAGTAATGCGCTATGCCGACACCGATGTGCTCGTAACTACCGACATGCTGCTCGAAGGCGTACACTTCGACCTCACATATGTACCGCTCAAACATCTTGGCTACAAAGCCGCAGTAGTCAATTTCAGCGACATATATGCAATGAACGGCACACCGCGCCAGATTGTCGTGTCGCTCGGCATCTCGAGCCGATTTGCCGTAGAGCATATCGACGCTCTTTACGACGGACTGCGTACGGCATGCCAGGTATACGGCGTAGACCTCGTAGGCGGCGACACAACATCGTCACGCCAGGGACTCGTGATATCAGTGACATGTATCGGAGATGCTCCGGCCGACAGAATTGTATACCGTCACGGAGCCAAGGATACCGACCTGATATGTGTGAGCGGCGACCTCGGCGCGGCATATATGGGCCTGCAACTGCTTGAACGCGAAAAAATAGCATCGGCCGGTCAGAAAGACTTCGTGCCCAAATTCGATGGCAAGGAATATCTTGTCGAAAGACAGCTGAAACCAGAGGCTCGCCGCGACATAATCAACGAACTCGCCGGCGCCGGCATAAAGCCAACCGCCATGATGGATATATCCGACGGCCTGTCAAGTGAGCTGCTCCATATATGCCGGGCAAGCCATACCGGATGTCGGGTATACGAAGATCGCATCCCTATCGACTACCAGACAGCGGTAATGGCCGAAGAACTCGGAATGAATCTCGTGACCGCCGCCCTCAACGGAGGCGAAGACTATGAATTGCTCTTCACGGTGCCGCTCTCCGACCATGAGAAAATAAAAAACCTTCCGGGTATAAAAGTAATCGGTCACATTACCAAAGAGAGCCTCGGATGCGCCCTTGTGACCCGCGACGGCAATGAAATGCAACTGCGCGCACAGGGATTCAACCATATGGCCCCATCCTCCCCCGACACACATCCTACCGATACACAGGCTGAGGAAACTGCCGGATAACACATCCGCTGCGTTTGCACCTTACACTAAAAAGCATTATCTTTGAGGAAAAGTTTCTTTTACGAATGCTCAAATACAACACCCAACAGCGGCGATTGATTCTCCCTGAATATGGCCGCAACATACAGCAGATGGTCGAGCACTGTCTCACTATAGAAAACCGCGACGAGCGCAATGCCTGCGCCCGTTCGATAATCGACTGCATGCTCAATCTGTTCCCGGATATCCGTCAGAAAGAAGGATATGAGCAGCAGTTATGGGATCACCTGGCCATCATGTCAAACTTCCAGCTCGACATCGACTACCCGTTCGAGGTAATACAGCCCGACAGCCTGGAGTCGCGTCCGCAACCGGTGTTCTATCCACGCAACGGCATAGGAAGCCGCCACTACGGCCACAATCTGGAGGCAATGATTGAGACCGCCTCGCATATGGAGCCGGGAGAGGAACGCGATGCCCTGATAAGCCTCCTTGCCAACCATATGAAAAAGATGCTGCTGGCAATCAATCCCGAGGGTGTCGACGATGCCAAGGTATTCAAAGATCTCGCCAACTATAGCCACGGAGCCATACGCCTGGACCCCGCCAGCTATCGACTGCACCAATTCAAGGTTGTTGCTCCTCCTGCTCCGTCTAAAAAGAAAAAGAAGAAAAAATGAGCACATTCATAGTAGAAGGCGGCCATCGCATGCATGGCGACATAACACCACAGGGTGCTAAAAATGAAGCATTGCAGATAATATGCGCCACATTGCTCACTTCGGAGCGAGTGGTGATTGACAATGTGCCCGACATACTCGATATCAACAACCTCCTCTCTCTCCTGGCTGAGATGGGATGCAAGGTAGAGCGTATGTCGCCGCACTCCTACGCCATACAGGCCGACAATGTCAATATAGGATATCTCGCGACTCCGGAGTACAGACGTCGCGCCGCAGCCCTGCGAGGATCGGTAATGCTCCTCGGCCCGCTTGTGGCTCGATTCGGATATGCCGTACTTCCAAAGCCGGGAGGCGACAAAATTGGGCGCCGACGCCTCGACACCCACTTCATCGGAATACAGAAACTCGGCGCCAACCTCGAGTACCGCAGCGACATTAAATCATACGAAGTAAAAGCCGACGGTCTCAACGGATGCTATATGCTACTTGACGAAGCCTCCGTGACCGGCACAGCCAACATTGTGATGGCGGCAGTACTTGCCAAAGGCACCACCACCATCTACAATGCAGCCTGCGAACCTTATATCCAGCAACTGTGCCGCCTTCTCTCCGCAATGGGAGCCAAAATCGAAGGCATAGGCTCAAACCTCCTGACAATCCACGGAGTAGACACTCTCGGCGGCGCCCGACACAAAGTGCTCCCCGACATGATTGAAGTGGGAAGTTTCATCGGAATGGCCGCTATGACCGGAAGCGAAATACGTCTGCGCGACGTCTCCTACGATGAGCTTGGAATCATTCCCGACAGCTTCAGCCGTCTCGGCATAACCATCGAACGACAGGGCGACGACATATTGATTCCGGCACATGATTCCTATGAAATCGAAACATTCATGGACGGCTCGATTATGACCTTTGCCGATGCCCCATGGCCCGGACTGTCGCCCGACCTTCTGAGTGTGTTTCTTGTTGTAGCCACACAGGCGCGTGGCAGTGTGCTCATCCACCAGAAAATGTTTGAGAGCCGACTGTTCTTCGTCGACAAACTGATTGATATGGGCGCACAGATAATATTATGCGACCCTCACCGCGCGGCAGTAATCGGCTCGGGACGACTCAACTCACTCAGAGCAACCACAATGGTATCGCCTGACATACGCGCGGGCATAGCCATGCTGATAGCTGCAATGAGCGCGAAGGGCACAAGCCAGATTCAGAATATCGACCAGATTGACCGCGGATATGAAGGAATCGACAAGCGTCTCAATGCAATCGGCGCAAAGATTATACGCGTAACCGACTGAATATAACCAATATCCCACACACTCCGATTATGATTACACTCGACCGGCTCACTCCAATCGGGCGGCTGGGGAAACCTCACGGCATCAACGGCGAAATCAATGCCTATCTTGATGTCGACATTGACATTGAGTCCCTGAAGCGAATTATACTGCTGATTGATGGGATATACGTACCGTTTTTCATCGCATCTATGCGTCAAAAACGGTCAGACACATATATCATGGCGCTCGACGACATAAACAACGAGCGGGAAGCAGCCGAGCTTACCAACCATCCGCTGTATGTGCTTACATCCGACAATATCATCATTGAAGATGATACCGACGGTGATGACCGGGGCCTTTACGCATCCGACCTCATCGGATTCAAAGTGATTGACGACGATACCCAACAGACCGTCGGAGAAATAACTGACATTGACGACAGCACCGAAAACGTACTGTTCATCATATCTACCCCATCATCAGCCACAGTCTACCTGCCTGTGGCCGACGAGTTCATCACAGAAATCGACACCGACAGCCACATCCTCAGAATGAGTCTTCCCGAAGGAATACTCGACCTCTGAATACATTCTGCCGTCGGTTGGCCTAATCGCAGATACAACCTGCCTACATAATAAAATTTCTAAAAACGGCATATGCCGTTTGGCCGCATTACGCTTTTTTGCGTACCTTTGTGAGTTATGTTAAAATCCGTCATCAACGAGGACAACGTAAAAGCTGTGCGCAAACTGCTTGAAGAGAGCGAGCGCATCGTCATCACATGCCATAAATCGCCCGACGGCGATGCAATAGGTTCGGCATTCGGACTGGCCCACACTCTGGCAAATATTGGAAAGGAAGCCAAAGTCGTAACCCCCGACCGACCGCCGCGCAACCTGAGATTTCTTCCCGGAGTAAAAGAAGTGGTGCCCTACACCATGTATCCGGACTTCGCACATCAGCTTCTCCAGGACGCTGACCTGGTGTTCTGTCTCGACTTCAACGCCCTGTATCGCGTAGACCGCATGCGCGACGAACTTGCCGCATCTCCGGCCAAAAAAGTGATGATTGATCATCACGAAGGTCCGGAGCCATTCACTGATGTGACAATATCCCATCCCGAGCAGTCATCGACATCAGTGATTGTATTCAGACTGCTATGTCGCCTGGAACTTTTCGACCGTATCGACCGGAAAGCCGCCACATGCATCTACACAGGCATGATGACTGACACAGGCAACTTCACATACAACTCCAACGACCCCGACCTCTATATCATTATAGCCGAACTACTCCGCAAAGGAATCAATAAGGATGAGCTCTACAAAAAGGTAATGAACACCCGCAGCACATCCACACTCAAACTGCACGCATATGCTGTAGCCGAGCGCATGCAGATATTCCCGGAGTTACATACATCGCTCATCGTGCTCACTAAAGATGAGCTGAAAAAATATGACTACCACCCCGGCGACGACGAAGGCCTCGTCAACGCCCCGCTCGGTATAGAAGATATGGTATACTCCGTATATCTGCGTGAGGACAAGGACCAGATAAAAGTATCGACGCGCAGTATCGGCAATTTCCGCGCCGATTTGCTGTGCTCCAAATATTACCACGGAGGCGGACATATCAATGCTGCCGGAGGAGAGCTTAAATGTACACTGGAGGAAGCCATCGAGATATTCCGCTCGACATTCCCCGACATAGAAAAGTATCTTAATCAGTAACCTATCCCATACACCCCGCAATACGACACTTATGAAATATCTGCAAAATATACTTAAGTTACTCGCAGTGATGATTCCGGCTGCGATAACCATCAGTTCGTGCAGCCACACCAAGAGCTATGCCGAACTGCTGAACGATGAAACAAAATACATCAACGCATACCTTGCCGACCAGAGAGTGATTGGCAGTGTGCCTGCCGACAGCGTATTCATCCAGGGCGAAGATGCCCCCTACTACCGAATGGACGAGGACGGCACAGTATATATGCGTGTCATCAAAGATAATCCCGACGGTGTGAAAGCTAAATACAATGATCTTGTATACATGCGTCTCACCCGCTACAACCTATACAGCTACGCCAACGGAACCCTTCCCGAAGGCGAGGGAAACAACGACAACCCGCTCACCCAGTTCAACTTCCGCTACCAGAACATGGAGATTACATCATCATCACAATGGGGCGAAGGCCTGCAATTGCCGCTCGATTATCTCCACTATGACTGTGAAGTAGAACTTGTCATCCGCTCCCAGGCCGGAATGAGCGACGAAATAGCATCGGTCATACCCTACCTGTACCGCGTGCGCTATACTAAGAGCAAGATATAATCATCACACAATCACATTTTTTTGGTTCACAAATCTTATTATACACGCTGCAAATGTCACTGATAAAATCCATTTCCGGCATACGAGGCACAATCGGAGGCCGCCCGGGCGAAGGCTTGAGCCCGCTTGATATTGTCAAATTCACAGCCGCCTATGCGCGCTTCATTAAAGAAAACACCACACGTACCACCAACGTGATTGTAGTCGGACGCGATGCCCGCCTTTCAGGAGCCATGGTATCCGACCTTGTCACCGCCACCCTGGCAGGCATGGGATTCGATGTAGTAAATATCGGCCTTGCCTCCACACCCACAACCGAAATAGCAGTTGTGATGGAAAAAGCATGCGGAGGCATAATCCTTACCGCCTCTCACAATCCCATGCAGTGGAACGCTCTGAAGCTGCTCAACGAGAATGGCGAATTCCTCAATGCCGAGCAGGGACAGAAGGTGCTTGAATACGCTGCCGATGACGACTATACATTTGCAACAGTCGAAAATCTCGGACACGTATATACCAACGACACATACACACGCCGTCATATCGAAGAGGTGCTTGACCTCAAACTCGTGGATACCGAAGCCATCCGCAATGCTGACTTCACCGTAGCCGTCGACGCGGTAAACTCTGTTGGCGGTATCATCATCCCCCAGCTGCTTCGCGCACTCGGCGTAAAAAATATCATCGAGCTCAACTGCGAGGCCAACGGAAAGTTTGCCCACACACCTGAGCCAATCCCTGAAAACCTCACTCAGATTGCCGACCTCATGCGTGAAGGCCGTGCCGACGTAGGATTCGTTGTCGATCCCGACGTCGACCGTCTGGCCATTGTAATGGAAAACGGCGAGATGTTTGTGGAAGAATACACTCTTGTAGCTGTAGCCGACTATGTACTGTCGCATACCCCCGGCGCCACCGTAAGCAACCTTAGCTCATCGCGTGCGCTCCGCGACGTTACAGTAGCACATGGCTGCAACTATTCGGCTGCCGCTGTAGGCGAAGTAAATGTAGTGGCAAAGATGAAAGAAACCGGCGCTGTCATCGGAGGAGAAGGCAACGGCGGCGTAATCTATCCAGAAGCCCACTACGGTCGCGACGCACTTGTAGGCGTAGCCCTGTTCCTTACCCTCCTTGCAAAGAGCGGCAAAAAAGTAAGCGAACTCAAAGCCGGCTATCCTCCCTACTCAATCGCCAAGAACAAAATCGAACTGACTCCCGACATCAATGTCGACGCCATACTCGAAGCTGTGAAAAAGAAATACGCATCCGAGAAGATAACCGACATCGATGGCGTGAAGATTGATTTCGACGACTGCTGGGTTCACCTGCGCAAATCAAATACCGAGCCCATTATCCGCATCTACGCCGAAGCCTCTACAATGGACAAAGCCGATGCACTCGCGCTCGATATCAAGGAAGTGATAGCCAGCCTTGCATAAAAATCCAGTCTGATTAATGGAAGAGTCCATGACCAACCCCTCATACCAGGCGCCCGGCATAACAAAATATGCCGGGCGCCCCAATGATGACACCATGCGTAGTGAAGCCGAGACTGCAGTCTACGATTTCCTTGACCGACTTGGCATAGAGTACACCACATTGTGCCATCCTGCGGCATTTACCATGGAAGAATGTGAGGCTGTAAGGAAATGTCTTGGAGCTCCGGTATTCAAAAATCTGTTTCTCACCAACCGACAGCAGACCGAATACTATCTGCTCATGATTCCGGCCGACAAACCATTCAAGACCAAATACCTTTCGTCACAACTCGGATGCGCACGCCTGTCATTTGCATCACAGGAGGCCATGATGGAGATGCTTCATATCGCTCCCGGAGCCGTATCGCCTATGGGACTTGTCCACGACACCTCATGCCGTGTGCGACTCATCATCGACAGCGACCTCTCCGATGTTGAGACATATGCATGCCACCCATGTGTCAACACCGCCTCCATAGCTCTGTCACTGTCCGACCTGTTGGAAAAAATCATCCCTGCCACCGGACATACCCATACTTGGGTCACCCTTCCGGTAGAAGAATAATCACACGCATAATAGCAGGTTCGACAATATCAATATCTCAGCCTTCACCCGACGCATCTGCCGGAGTGAAGGTTATTTTTATTACCTCCGCCGTACTCTTGCCAATAGTCATATGCCGTGACGTACGCAGCCCCACGGCCCATACAATCTGTCCGCCGACAGTAACAATCCAGGCATTCTCCTTATCATCAGGCGAGTAATGAGCGTCGCTGAACAGATCGCTCACCAGCTTCGTACCGCTCATGCCATAAGGCGCTATTCTGTCGGCGATTCTCCACCTGCGTGCTATAATTTTGCGGCATCCTACTTTGTCGGCATCAAGAAAAAGAGTATTTCCCGTACGGTCATATACCACATCATCGGTCGCGATTCTTTCTATTGAAAAGCCCTCCGGACAGGTCGCCGTATCATCGGGAGATATGATATAGCTCTCTTCTGACGACGCGTTATCCCTATTCTTTGCCCTAACAGTCAGAACTCCGCGGTAGAGCACTCCTACATACCCGCGCGCATAAAAGCGTCGGCTTTCCGGAACGTCCACACAGGCAATCATATCGTCACACTGCACTGCGTTGAACCCATAGTCACGGAGCATTTCATAAAGCATCATTCCGGCATTCGTCATCTCTCTGCACAACTTTGCTATATCTATATCACCATGTACGTTTCGGTAGCCCTTCGCACTGTGCTCGATAAGCTCGGTATATAACAACAGATTTCCGGTAAGATTATGTATCGAACGCGTAAGCGTAGTCTGCGCATCGGGGAAATAAGCCCTTACAGCAGGGAGAATCACATTGCGCAGACGGTTTCGCTTCACATCATTGAGCAGGTTGCTTGAGTCAGTGACATAGGTAAGACCCTTGTCGCTGAGATAATCAAGCACATCCCTGCGGCTCACGTCAAGCAACGGCCGCACAATCAATCCATGGCGAGGCTTCATCCCGGTAAGCCCAGTAAGTCCGGTTCCACGCAGCAGATTTAAGAACAGAGTCTCCACATTATCGTCATTATGATGCCCTACAGCCACTCGTGCCCCGCCATATTTGACGGAAAGCTCGGCAACCCAGCTGTAGCGCAGGTCGCGGCATCCCATCTCAAGC
>NZ_JAIDKI010000086.1 GCF_029051885.1 Muribaculum sp. | reverse complement strand
TTGCTGCCTTGCTAGTGGTCTCTGTTATGTGTATAAGAGTCAGGTTCCGACCATGTCGTCAGTGGTAATCTTATCGTTGCCAAGAACATTGGACAAAAGACTTCCGAGCACACCTCCAAGACCAGCTGATGATGTTGAGCCGGTAGTCGATGTAGAATCCTTAGAAGCTGATGAGAGCTTGCCAAGTAATGAACCTAAATCGACTTTCTGTGCTGATGCAGTCATAAAACAGCATAGAGCAGCGACAAGCAATACAGATATCTTTCTCATAAATATATATGTAAATAATTAAGTAGTCATATCAATCAAGAATCATGCGGCCAAAACGGTCGGGCTGCAATGTGTATGGGAAATTGCCCTCGACAGGAAGCCAGCTCATGAAATGAGGCTGAGATGTAGCGGTAGCACATTTGAAGAAATTTCCCTTAATCTCCATAGGCCATGAGTCTCCGCATATGCCCAGCAAATCAAGAGGTATCCCCACAAGAATGTTCCATGAGAACAAGCCCTCAAGTTCCTGAAACGGTCGCGAGCCACATGAAGCGACTCTCTGTATACCGTCAAGTCTTTCCGGCTCTATCACCACATCATCTTGCCCCGGGCGTAGAATAAAGCCTGAAACAGTGCCGATGCAGTTGAATGTAAAAACATAGACGGTAGGATCGCCGGGATTTGGCTGAATCATCGCCGCAACAGCAGAGTCTTCATATACAGCCGTATTGGTGATATAGTTTACCGCACGAAGAAAATTGCATCGCACGAAAAAGTCGATATAGATATACCGGTTGGAATGAGCCATAGAGAATGTGGTCAGAGGCCGATAAGGAAATTTCGAATCTGTCACATACTCTATCGTACGCCGTACGCCTCTGTCATCAAGAGCCGTAATTAAATTGTCCGGAGACATATCGTCAAGCTCGCTGATACAAGGTACGGCAAGGATGTCGGAGTTGGATTGAGTCATCATTCGGAAATCATGATATAGTCCTTAACACCCATTACAAGCCCCACTATGCCCATCAGCAGAAGTACTCCACCTATAATACGATTGATAAGCCACAGGGAACGCACATTGAAGTGTGTGCGGACTTTATTTACGAAATATGTTATCGAATACCACCAGAGCAACGCACCTCCGAATATAGCGGTATATCCGGCTATATAATGATAGTAGCGGAACTCAGGCAAGAGAAAGTTGAACCGGGCGAAAAGACCGATTATGAAGAACAGAATCAGGGGATTGGAGAATGTAAGCAAGAATCCGCTGCCGAAATCCTTCCAATAGGTATTGGGTAAATCGGACGGTGTCGAGAGTCCGCGCGCAGGATTCTGCCGGAACAGGAATACGGCAAACACACCGAGCACAATTGAACCAAGAATCTGGAGTATAAGCTGATTGGCCTGAATAAAATCTGTAATGAACGACATGCCCAGGCCTGTGAGCAAGCAGTATATAATATCGCTCAACGCAGCTCCAACTCCGGTAAAGAAAGCAGGCAAACGCCCCTTATTAAGAGTACGCTGAATACACAACATCCCTATCGGCCCCATTGGTGCCGATATGAGAACGCCTATAGCGAGCCCGCGTATAATTATGTAGAGCAACGAACCCATCATGCAATTAACCTCCAAAGTTAACTCAAATGGTGGAATCTACGAAATATGTTAACTAAAATTTAAATAACAGGATTTTTCATCCGCATTGGTTGTGCCAGTCCCGTCACCTTTGTTTACGTGTTGAGCCATGCTTTTTACCGGAGGATGCATTATCGGTTTTTCCTGCATATGCGCCTCTTGACACAAAGCCGACCTTAGACTTTGCCGGCGTGTCAAAACGAGGATTATAACCGGGGAACAAACGTTGAATCAAGTCAGGACGGTGTAGACGTCGAAGAGATGTAACAATGCCCTGGCGGTAAGTGCGGTCGTACCAAAAGAAGTATTGTCGTTGGGCGAGTTTCTCTTCCGGAGATACAGCACAAAATACACGTTCGCTGGTATAAGGATGGTAGCCGGAGTAATATATTTCAGTAGCTACCGTCATTGGCGTTGGAGTAAAGTCCTGCACTTGCTCGAGATGCATATTGAGGTCGCGTGTCTCGGCTGCAAGTTCAGCCATATCAATCTCCCGGCATCCCGGATGGGATGATATGAAATAAGGTATCAATTGTTGCCGTAAACCGCACATGCGGTTTACTCGGTCGAAAATCTTCTTGAATTCATAGAATTGGCTGAACGGTGGCTTACGCATGACATTCAGTACCGCTTCACAAGTATGCTCTGGCGCAATCTTCAAACGCCCTGAAACATGATCGCGAATGAGTTCCTCATTATAACGACGGTTGTTTCGGTCGATATGCTCGTCACCTGACACATGCATCGACAAATCGTAACGCACACCGCTACCTATAAATGATTTCTTTACACCAGGCAATGCATCAACAGCATGGTATACGTCAAGCAACGGGCCATGGTCGTTGTTGAGGTTGGGACACACTTTCGGATGCAGGCATGACGGACGCATACACCGCTCACATAGCGAAAGGTCACGCCCTCCCATACGATACATATTCGCCGACGGTCCGCCAAGGTCTGAGATATACCCCTTGAAGTCAGCCATACGTGTCACCTGACGAGCCTCGCGCAGAATCGATTCCTTGCTACGCGATGCAATAAACTTCCCCTGATGAGCCGATATTGTACAGAAAGCGCATCCCCCAAAACAGCCCCTGTGCATATTAATGGAGTGTTTAATCATTTCCCATGCAGGGATAGTCTTCCCTTTATAACGCGGATGAGGCAAACGGGTATAAGGGAGGTCAAATGAAGCGTCAATCTGAGCTGTTGTCATCGGCGGATGCATCGGGTTGATGCGCACTACCCTATTGCCATGTGGCTGCCAGATGGTAGCAGCATGCATACGGTTGCTCTGCTGTTCGACATGCTTGAAGTTGGAAGATTGCTTACGTTTGTCGCGCAGACATTCTTCATATGAACTGAGTATTATATTATCTTTATCGGGAGCGGGCATTTCCGACAATGGACGCAGAGTGACACTTTGCGGCAAGTCGGTAATACGGGATATCTTTTCTCCGCCAGCAAGCCTTTCAGCAAGCTGCACTGTGCTCAGCTCGCCCATTCCATAGAGTATCATGTCGACATCGGCATCGACCATTATGGACGGACGCAGACAATCCTGCCAATAATCGTAGTGACTGACTCGGCGCAGGGAGGCCTCAATGCCCCCGGCAATTATAGGCACATCGGGATATATCGAACGCAGCGCCTTGGAATATACTATTGTAGGATAATCTGGACGCATACCATAGCGCGCATCGGGGGTATATGCATCATCGCTGCGCCGACGTCGGGCGGCAGTATAATGGTTGACCATGGAATCCATGGCACCCGGTGATATTCCAAAGAACAGACGCGGTCTGCCGAGTTTTCGGAAATCGCGCAAGTCATCGCGCCAATTAGGCTGCGGCACAATAGCGACTTTCAGTCCATGGGACTGCAGAACCCGGCCTATGACGGCAGCTCCGAATGAAGGATGGTCGACATAAGCGTCGCCGGAGAAAATAATCACATCAAGAGCATCCCAGCCAAGGGCCTCGACTTCCTTGACAGAAGTCGGAAGCCAAAGTTTAGGGTCGGTATATATGGTTTTATCCATTTAAAACAATGTATCAAAAGGTCGTATGAGAGGTATATTATCAGGAGATGCGGCTAAGATGCTCCTCCATCTGAAGGATTTCATCGCGCATACGAGCTGCCTCCATAAAATCCATGGCTTTTGCAGCGGCCACCATCTCGGCACGCAAACGTGTGATGGAACGTTGAAGTTCGTCGCGGTTCATATAGGGAACCACAGGATCAGCAGCAATGTCAACCTTGTTGGTGTATTCGTGTATATATGGCATCGGCTTGGATTTGGAAGTAACGACGCCACCATGTTCCTTTTTCGACAATTGCCCTCGCTTTGAAGAAGAGACAGATGAATGAGAAACACGTCCATCCTCATTCTCCTCATCAATACCAATTATTGCCTGTCGTGCCTTTACGATAGCCTGAGGAGTAATGCCGTGCTCTTCATTATATGCAAGTTGAATGGCACGGCGACGTTCGGTCTCGTCAATTGTAAGACGCATTGAGTCGGTAATCTTGTCGGCATACATGATGACGGTACCATTGAGATTACGTGCAGCGCGCCCTACAGTCTGTGTAAGCGAACGGTGGCTACGCAGGAAGCCCTCCTTATCGGCGTCAAGTATAGCTACAAGAGACACCTCAGGGAGGTCAAGGCCTTCACGAAGCAGATTGACTCCAATGAGAACATCGTATGTACCGGAACGCAAGTCGTCGAGGATACGGATACGGTCGAGAGTGTCGACATCGCTATGGATATAGGCAGCCTTGATACGCATCTTTAACATAAACTCATTGAGTTCCTCTGCCATACGTTTCGTGAGAGTAGTTACCAGCACACGCTCTCCACGTTCGATACGGAGCTGTATCTCCTCCATAAGATCATCAATCTGATTGAGACTCGGACGCACATCAATAACAGGGTCAAGCAGGCCGGTAGGACGGATAAGTTGCTCGACAATCACACCATCGCTCTTCTCAAGTTCATAGTCGGCGGGAGTAGCGGAAACATATACAGTCTGACTGGTAAGAGACTCAAATTCATTGAACTTAAGCGGACGATTGTCAAGAGCTGCCGGCAGACGGAAACCATACTCTACAAGATTCATCTTTCGGGAGACATCACCTCCATACATGGCACGTATCTGAGGAATTGTCACATGGCTTTCGTCGATTATCGTCAGGAAATTCTTAGGAAAATAGTCAAGAAGGCAGAAGGGACGCATTCCAGGCTCACGCCCGTCAAAATATCTGGAATAATTCTCAATGCCGCTGCAATGCCCTATCTCACGTATCATCTCAATATCATACGTGGTACGTTCATACAGGCGTGCCGCCTCAATTTCCTTTGCCTCCCGACGGAAGAAATCCACCTGTTCGCCGAGGTCAACTTCCATCTTTGCAATTGCCTGCCCTACTCTTTCACGCGAAGTAACGAATATATTTGCAGGAAATATCTTAAACTGGTCATGCTTACCAAGCGATGCACCCGATTCGGCATGTATGGTATGTATCGCTTCAATTTCATCGCCCCAGAATACAACTCTAAGAGTGATTTCCTCATAAGCGAGGCGTATATCTACAGTGTCGCCTTTCACCCGGAAGTTGCCACGGCCGAGTTCAATCTCATTACGGAAATACAACGCATCGACGAGTTTGCGAAGGAATACGTTGCGGGCAATTTTCTGACCTACACGAACATCAATTACCGAAGCATGAAAATCTTCCGGATTTCCAATGCCGTAAAGACATGATACTGATGAAACGACTATGACATCCTGACGTCCGGAGAGTAGCGCAGAAGTGGTGGCAAGACGCAGTTTATCGATTTCGTCATTAATCATCAAATCCTTCTCGATATACTTGTCGGAGGATGGTATATAGGCTTCAGGCTGATAATAATCATAGTAGCTTACAAAATATTCTACCGCATTATTCGGGAAAAACTGCTTCATCTCTCCATATAGCTGGGCAGCAAGCGTCTTGTTGTGGCTGAGCAGAAGCGTGGGCCTGTTGACCTGGGCAATGACATTTGCCATAGTAAATGTCTTGCCTGATCCGGTGACGCCAAGAAGAGTCTGCGCTGGCACACCATCGTTTATGCCCTCCACAAGCTGGCGGATTGCTTCAGGCTGGTCGCCAGTTGGCGAATATTCTGACTGTAGCTGGAATTTCATATTATCTTAACCGTTCAGATAAGAAACTGCATAAACTAAGCCGCCTTTGAGTAGAGTATATTACCGCGCATTTCACCGAATCAGTCATAATATGACTCCTTCATCAATGTCAGAATCTTCGCAGATATACCATCGTCAACAATGTAGCAAAAAAGAATATGGACAGTCTCTATGTTTGAATCTACAAAAATATGCAATTTGTACGACATGACAAAGGACGCACTTTGCTGCATTAATATGTTTTATGAGTATTGCGACATAAAGAAATGCAGATATCAGGTTGTCGTACATTTCAACGCATATGATAATCGACTCACAGTCTTTTATTTGCACAGGCGTAAAGCCCACACTGCCCTTTGGTTTAGCATTTTTTAACACCACGCAAATAAAACGTTAACGCATAAATTGCTACCTTTGCACACCCCTAATAACACATTTAGGTCCGGTAGCTCAGCTGGATAGAGCAACAGCCTTCTAAGCTGTGGGTCTTGGGTTCGAATCCCAACCGGATCACGAGAAGATAACGTGTTGAATACGAGGTAATTAACCTATCGTATTCAACGCGTTATTTGTGTTTATTAGCTTATTTTAGGCTCTTTTATCTGTCCTTTTTGTCGCTTTTTATCGCGTTTTTTCTACTTTTGTCGCAAAATGTTTCAGCAATGTTTCAGCAATCTGCTGAAACAAATAAACAATTCTTAACTAATTTATCCATAGATCAACACCATGTTTTCGACTAAATTTTATGTAGATGCTAATCGGAAAGACTCTTTGATGCTCCGCATTACCAATAATCGCAAAAAGGCAGAAATGTCAATGGGGTTACAAATAACTCCCGAAGAACTTGAATCGGCGTTGTCCGGTAGCTCTCGAAACATCCGCCTTGAAAAGATGCTCGCCTCTTGGACTTCTCAGATAAAGGACTTGATGCTTGAACTTGCAGACAAAAAGGAGACCGGCAAGGATGTAAAGGAAATTCGCACCATCTTGCAGGAAAGATTGCTTGGCGTCACTCTGACTCAACAGCCGAAAGAAGACACGCCGAATGGGAATTTTACGACATGTTTCCAAAACTTCATCAACAGCAAGGAAAACAAGGGGACAAAAGGTGTCTATAAACACACTCTTGACAAAATTAGACTGTTTGACCCTGATATTGATAAAAAGAGTTTTGAAGACATTGATTTGAAATGGCTGACCGATTTCGAGGCATTTTGCGCCCAGACCGCATCAAAAAATGCCCGCAATATACATCTGCGAAACATCCGTGCCGTGTTCAATAATGCGATTGATTACGAAATCACCTCAGCATATCCTTTCCGGCGTTTCAAGATTCGCCCGGAAGCAACCCGTAAACGCTCGTTGACCGTCGAGGAACTGAGGGCTTTTATTCGTATGGATGTAGAGGATTATCAGCAGTTCTATAAAGACATGTTCTTGTTGTCATTTTTCTTTATAGGGATAAACGCTGTAGACCTCGCAAAGCTGACATGCATAACAAACGATAACCGAATTGAATAC
>NZ_JAIDKI010000085.1 GCF_029051885.1 Muribaculum sp. | reverse complement strand
ATGCCCCGGGCGAAAAGTTCTATCAGGGAAAAACCAACCGCATGCCGATCAATCTCGACGCTCCGGTATTCGAACTGACCCACACATTCGCCCCGAAAGGATTTCTCAGGAGTATGTTCGCCATCAACCGCACCGAACTGCGCTACTCACAGCGATGGTGGCTCTCGGCATTCGGATATATCGATGCCGTGGTAAAAGGCGGCCACGTATGGAGCCGCACACCCTACATGAACCTCATGCTCCCCAACGCCAATCTGTCATACACCATACAGCCCGAAAGTTTCGCGCTGATGAATCCGCTGGAATTCATCAACGACTCATACGCCATGGTCGACTTCACATATTGGATGAACGGCCTTATATTCAACCGCATTCCGCTGCTTGACCGGCTGAAACTGCGCGAGGTAATCAACTTCAAAGGACTGTGGGGACACCTGAGCAAGCGCAACAATCCGATGTACAATCCGCAGCTGTTCGTGTTCCCGGCCGACGTCAACACCACCCCCATGACCGACCGACCGTATATGGAGATAAGCGCCGGCCTTGACAATATATTTCGTGTATTCCGTGTCGACTACGTGTGGCGTCTCTCCTATCGCAACAATCCATATGCTCCGCGATGGGGCGTACGGGTAGCTTTTCATCTGGCTTTCTGACAGTTGCTCAACCGCATCTTACCCCGCCGGCGTCTCAGCCGCAAATGAGAACTTTTTGCCATTCTTCGTGTTATAATATCAGAATTATATATTAATGACGATGAAGAAAATAGGTATATTCTACGGATCAAGCACCGGCATGACAGCCGAGGTTGCAGAAGAGATAGCCAAAGCCATGGGTGTCGACAACGCTGATATCCATAATGTAGCGGATTCCGCCCCATCCGACGTCGAGCCGTACGACGTACTGATTTTCGGCTCAAGCACATGGGGCTCCGGAGAGTTGCAGGACGACTGGTATGACATGGTCGACGGTCTGGAGGCAACCGACCTCTCAGGCAAAGAGATTGCACTGTTCGGCTGTGGCGACGAATCAATGAGCGACACTTTCTGCGGCGCTCTCGGCGAACTGTACACCCGCCTTCTCCCTACAGGAGCCAAATTCATAGGCTACTTCAACGCCGACGGCTACGACTTTGAGTCGACAGAGGCTTTCCAGGATGGCATCTACGTAGGGCTTATGCTCGACAATGTAAACAAGGAAGAACTCACATCCGAAAGGATAAAAGCCTGGACCGACCAGCTCAAGAAAGAAATAGCATAATCCTTAACGGCCTCATCGACGCACACACACACACGCAGTGCGCCGTCAGTGTGGCCACACACAATACAAGAGTCTCAACCTACCCCGTCCGTATTAATGGAGAGAGGCCGGACGGGGGAGACTCTTTTTTCATGTCCATATGAAAATAAGACCCCGTTCCCCAATATTTGTTAACGCTGGGGTCGCATATCTCTGAGTGATTTTTGTCTTGTGATGATGGA
>NZ_JAIDKI010000084.1 GCF_029051885.1 Muribaculum sp. | reverse complement strand
ACGACCATATCGAGCAGAGAGCAAGCATTAGTAATGCTATGGTGGTGATTCCGACTGACTTGCGCATTTAGAGCTTGTTTAATAATTAATGTTACCGTCAGGGCGGTTATTCGCCGAGCAGATTTTCGCTTGTGATGAGGGAGTTATGGGGTTTCATAACGACCGAGGCACAGGCGAAAAGATGCCGGCGAATGACCGACTGGAGGTAATTTGTTTCATATCGTTGATATATTTTTGCATTTATATCAAAAACGGGTAAGAGGCTGAATGGTTATAAAGTCGCCTTTTGTCTCGTATATCTTGGCCGCTTTTCGTACTGTTTCTCAGTCATGTACATAAAGTACACTCCTTTGTCACATGTAGAAAATCGACTCAAGCTATACGACTCTGGCGGCAACATTTATTATCAAACAAGCTCTTTATCAGTATTCGAAAGTGCCTTTTTCCGATATGATGGTGAGGCGGTTGGCGGCAGCATCTTCGACACGACCTACGATGCGTGCCGGTATGCCCATTGATTCGGATATGGCGATAACGCGTTGGGCGACTTCCGGCTTTACATATATCTCCATACGGTGGCCCATGTTGAATACCTTGTACATTTCCTTCCAGTCGGTGCCTGACTCGCGCTGGATTAGATCGAACAGCGGGGGCACGGGGAATAGATTGTCTTTTACGACATGCTTCCCTTCGACAAAGTGCATTACCTTGGTCTGTGCGCCGCCTGAGCAGTGTACCATGCCATGGATATCAGCGCGCATCTCGTCGAGCAGCTTTTTGATTACCGGAGCATATGTGCGGGTGGGGGAGAGTACGAGCTTGCCGGCATTTACAGGTGCGCCTTCTACGTCGTCGGTCAGACGGCATGTGCCTGAATATACCAGTTCGGCAGGCACCGCATGGTCATAGCTTTCAGGATATTTTTCGGCAAGTTCGTGGCAGAACACATCGTGACGTGCTGATGTGAGGCCGTTGGAGCCCATGCCTCCGTTGTATTCATGTTCGTATGCGGCCTGTCCGTAGCTTGCGAGGCCTACTATTACGTCGCCTCCGGCGATGTTGGCGTTATTTATCACGTCGGCACGCTTCATGCGGCATGTCACAGTGCTGTCGACGATGATTGTGCGTACGAGGTCGCCCACGTCGGCTGTCTCGCCTCCGGTGCTGTAGATGTTCACACCCATGTCGCGCAGTTCCGACAGGAGTTCTTCCGTTCCGTTGATGATAGCGGCGATGACCTCACCCGGTATCAGCATCTTGTTACGTCCGATAGTGGAGCTGACAAGTATGTTGTCGGTAGCGCCCACACACAGAAGGTCGTCGATATTCATTATCAGAGCATCCTGCGCTATGCCTTTCCATACACTCAGGTCGCCTGTCTCGCGCCAGTACATATAGGCGAGGGCCGACTTGGTTCCGGCTCCATCGGCATGCATTATATTGCAGTATTCACTGTCACCGCCCAGATAGTCGGGTATGATTTTGCAGAATGCTTTCGGGAAAAGTCCTTTGTCGACATTCTTGATTGCGTTGTGCACATCCTCTTTCGAGGCTGATACTCCGCGGAGGTCATAACGCTGATTGCTCATATAGATTTATGCTGTGATGTTGGATTGTTATATAAAAAGCAGATATGCCAAAGTTGCTACTGATACTACGAGAAGAGAGTCGATACGGTCGAGAATTCCACCATGGCCGGGGAGGAGGCGTCCTGAGTCTTTCACTCCTACGGTGCGCTTGATGAGAGATTCAATCAAATCGCCCCATGTGGCAAACACGCATACGATAACGCCGAATATTGCCATAAACCATGTGTCAAACAGGAAATATGACGGCCAGATTAATTTTGCAGCGATGCTTGCTATGATACAGAATACCATTCCGCCCCAGAATCCTTCCCATGATTTCTTGGGAGATATGCGCTCGAATAGACGGTGGCGTCCGATGGCCGAGCCGACAAGGAATGCGCCGGTGTCATTGACCCATATGAGTACAAACATCAGCAGAACGAGGTTGGAGCTCAGGGCGTAGATATACTGCATGAGCATCAGAGGAAGGGCGATGTAGAGCTGCGACATCATTGACCGCGCCAGTGATTGCAGAGGCTTCTCCTCTTTTGAGTACAGGGTGTACACAAGGCGTACAAGAATAATCGACAGCCATGTGCCCCATATCTGCATGTAGGCGTAGCGCATCGACATCCATCCGGCTGTAATCAGCGTGAGGGACATGGCCACATCAATCCACATTGATGCCGAGGTCCAGTCGACAGAAGGTGTGACACTGCCGTCGGATTGTCGCTTCAGGTGGCCGAGCGACGTATATTCGATTGTGGCGAGTACGCCCAATGACATACACAATATCCAGAACGGGATTGCTCCTAGCAGTATTCCGGCCAGTATTACAGCTACATATAAAGCGCCTGTGATGGTGCGCAGAATAAAATTTTTCATTATTCAGTTCTTGACACGCAAATTTACAAAACTTTTCTGTAAAAGTGTGGTGAAAGAATTGTCAAAGTACAGCGGGCGCCTGTATGTTGCCTACCGGAGGTAGGGGTTGAATCTCTTTTCCTCGCCGATTGTGGTGGGAGCGCCATGTCCGGGATATACCTTTGTACTCTCGGGAAGGGATAGGAGTTTGCGCCTGATTCCGTCGAGAAGCAGCTGATGGTTGCCGGCTACAAGATCGGTGCGGCCGATGCTACCCTCGAAAAGCACGTCGCCTGTAATGACAAATCCGGATTTGGGGAAATATAGTACGAGGCTGCCCGGTGAGTGGCCCGGGACGCCGAGCACTACAGCCTCTTCGCTTCCGATTGTTATATGGTCGCCGTCGGAAAGCGCTACATTGGCTTCGACCGGCTCGACATTGGTAGCATCAAGTCCGAACATGCGTGCCTGTGCCGGAGCCTGGCGTCCGAGAAATGTGTCGTCGGGCGAGGCTTTCAGTTCGATTCCGTAACGGTTGCGTATATGGGGCACACCGAATGTGTGGTCAACATGCATGTGGGTGTTGACAAGCTGAGTCACGTTGAGTTTCTCTTTCTCGATAAAAGAGTCAAGGACAGCCTCTTCCGATCGGTTAATCATTCCGGGGTCGATTATGGCGGCATCAAGTGTCACAGGGTCCCATACCACGTATGTGTTGACACCGAACATATTAAACTGGAAAGCCTTTATATTCAGCATGGTGGGGTTTATATTTGTGCGTAAATAAGTTTCTTGGTCTTGAAGAACTCTTCGTCAAACCATGTGCTGATCGATTCTTCAATAATATGGCACTTCAGTCCCGACAGTTCTCCGGCGAGTTCTCCTCCCTTGAGTACAATCACTCCGTTGGGGTATCCGTTCCTGCCGCCTTGTGCGATGTTTTTTCTGATAAGAGGTATCATTTCATCGAGGCGCATCACGGCTCTGCTTACTACGAAGTCGTAGCGGCGTCGGCATTCACCGATATCGCCATGCTGGAACGTTACGTTTGTCAGGCCTATCTGTTCGGCGATATCCTGGGCTACGCGTATTTTTTTGCCGATACGGTCAATGAGATGGAAGTTGCACTCAGGCCATAGGATTGCAAGGGGTATGCCAGGAAATCCGCCTCCTGTGCCCAGGTCGAGAAATGTAGTGTCGGGTACGGGATGCAGAAATTTGGCTATACCCAGCGAGTGGAGTATGTGGTGCTCGTAGAGATTTTCGATATCTTTGCGTGATACCACGTTGATTTTTTCGTTCCACTCGGGATACAGGCGGCTGAGAGCCTCCATCTGCGACTGTTGTCGGGGAGTAAGGGTAAAATATTTTTCTATGATTTCTATGCCCATGTAATAACAACAATTATAGGGTGAAAATGTTAGATACCGGTTTCTGCGGGTGGTATAGGGGTGCTGTCGGTCAGCTCGGCGAGCAATGAGTCGGATTCGGGTTCAGGCAACGGGGCTCCGGCTTTTTCTTTTGCTCCCATGTCGCGCAGGCGCCGTGCCGGCACCATAAGGCTCTGACGCCCGTTGATCAGCTTGTTGGCGCTGTCGTTGAATGCCTCTTTGGCTTTGTCGATGCGTGCGCCGATGTCAGTGAAAGTCTTGTAGAAGTCGCCTACACGGCCTATCAGCAGGTTGGCCTCCTCAAATACCTTTCGCTGGCTTTGTGCCTGCACTTCCTGTCGCCATGCCAGATGGATTATGCGCAGTGCGGCAGTGAGATTGCACTCTCCGGAGATAAATACACCCTCTTTCATTGCGTCGCGCCACAGGGTAGGCTCCACACTCATGGCGAGCTGGAGCGCGGCCTCGTTGGGCACGAACATGATGACATAGTCGAGCGACTGCCGGGGGTGGAGTATGTAGCGGCGGTAATCTTTTGCGGCCAGCTCTTTGACGTGGGCACGGATACTTTTCACATGGCGTCGGAGCGCTTCTTCACGCGCCTCTTCCGATTCGGCCCCTGTGTAGTCGAGATATGCCGACAGGCTCACCTTGGCATCGATTATCAGGTCCTTGTTGTCGGAATAGTGGAGTATGACGTCGGGAATCATGCGCTTGTCGGTCGACTCGTTGAGTACAGGTCGGCCGTTTTTGTCGACTATGGTCGACTGTACCTCGTAGTTTATGCCGCGTTTAAGTCCCTGGCTGTCGAGTAGCTCGCTGAGTATCACTTCCCCCCAGTTGCCCTGGGTCTTGTTTTCATGGCGCAGGGCGCGTGCGAGTTTGTCGGCCTCTGCGCCTATGCCGGCGGTGCGCTCCATTATGTCGGAGATGGCCTGATGGAGCGACGCGGTGTTGCGTATGTTTATGTCGCGCGAGGCATCCATGGCCTCTTTCATCTCCTTAATGTGCTGTCGGAGCGGCTGGAGCACATTGTCGATATCGCGGGCGTTGGCACGGTTGAGGTCGGCTGTGCGCGCTGCGAGCAGGTCGGCGGCTGTAGTTTTCAGTTGCTCACGTGCCATGTCAAGCTGTTCGCGAAACTGGGCCGCACGTTCCGATGCCTGCTTCTCGGCAGCTTTCATCATTGCGTCGCGCTGTTCGAGTTCTCTGGCGTGAGATTCCCGGTCGTCGGCAATCCTGGTATTAAGCATCGCTTTCTCTGCCTCAAGAGCGCGGATGCGGCTTTCGGCGGCAGCCTCGGCGCGCCCGGCCTCGGCGCGCAGTTCAGCTATCTCGCGTGCATGGGTGGTCTCGGCCTCAGCTTTGGTCAGGAGAATGGCGTTGCGTTCGGCCGCAGCCTTGCCATGGCCCCAGAGGTGACCGATGACAAGGCCGGCGGCTATGCCTGCTATCAGGTATATCAGGTATGTGAGCATATTGGAGTGAATCAGTCTTTCTTAGTGGGTACTGCCTGAGGCATAGATGGCTCGGCCGGCTGTATTCCATCACGTTGCAGGAGTGCGTCGATTGTGGGTTCCTGTCCTCTGAATCGCTTGTAGAGGGTCATCGGATGCTCGGTGCCACCGCGCATGAGTATGTTTGTACGGAACGAATCGGCAGTCTTCTTGTCAAACAGACCATTGCGCTTGAACATGGAGAACGCATCGGCGTCGAGCACCTCGGCCCATTTGTAGCTGTAATAGCCTGCGGCATAGCCTCCGGCGAATATATGGCTAAACTGGGGAGAGAACATGCAACCGTCTACTTCGTCGAACATTGATACGGATTCAGTGGCTCGGCGTTCAAGTTCGGCAGGATTGTCTACATGAGTGGTGGTGGTGTGCCATGCCATGTCGGTAAGTCCGAATGCGAGCTGACGCAGGCATGCATATCCGGCGCCGAAGCGTGATGTGTCGATAATCTTTTCGACAAGTTCCGACGGGATCGGCTCTCCGGTCTGGTAGTGACGGGCGAATCCGTCGAGGAACTCTTTTTCGGTAAGGTAGTTTTCGTTGAACTGAGACGGGAGTTCCACGAAGTCGCGGTAAACGTTGGTTCCGGACAGTGAGGCATAGTTGGTTGATGCAAAGAGGCCGTGGAGAGCGTGTCCGAACTCATGAAGGAATGTTTCTACCTCATAGGGGGTAAGGAGCGACGGCTTGGTGTCGGTGGGTTTGGTGAAATTCATCACAATAGACACGTGGGGAAGCACAGTGTCGCCCTTTTCATCAATATATTCTTCGCGGAAGTTGGTCATCCATGCTCCGGGACGTTTTGTCTCGCGGGGATAAAAGTCGGTGTATATGACACCCATAACCTTATTCTCCGGGTCGATTACCTCAAAGGCACGCACGTCGGGATGGTAGACCTCGATATCGGGATTCGGACGGAAGGTGACTCCATAGAGACGGGTAGCGAGGCCGAACACACCGTCGATTACGTTGTTGAGCTCGAAATACGGGCGGAGCGCCTCTTCGTCGTATTTGTATTTCGCCTCTTTGAGCTTATTGGCCCAGTAGCTGTAGTCCCAGGCGTTGAGTTTTACCGGCGAACCGGTTGTCTTGGATGCAAATTCGGTGATTTCAGCAAATTCACGCTGCTGGGCCGGACGGTAAGCCTCGGCGAGACGGTTGAGGAGGGCATATACGTTGGCGGTATTTTCGGCCATTGTCTTTTCGAGTCCATAGTCGGCGTATGTTTCCTTTCCGAATAGGGCGGCAATCTGTCGGCGTGTATCGGCGATGTCGCTCATTATCTCCATGTTGGAGTATTCGCCTTTTGTGTTGCGCGAGTTGTACAGGCGGTAGAAGCGCTCGCGTACGGCAGGTGAGTCGGCATACTTCATTACTGCCATGTAGGTAGGCTGGGCGAGTGTGAAGCGGTAGTCGCCCTCGCGTCCTTTCTCTTTGGCCGATAGTGCGGCTGCCTCAAGCACGCTTGCGGGAAGTCCTGCGAGTTCATCGCCCGAGAGCCATATTTCATATGTGTTGAGTTCTTTGAGAACGTTTTGACCGAATTTCGTGGTAAGGTCAGATAGCTTTGATGCCAGGCGGCGGTATTCTTCACGCTGCCGGCCTTCGAGTCCTGCGCCGCTACGGGCGAATGAGTCGTAGGTGCGCTGAAGAAGCATGTCGTCTTCGGGGTTCAGCTTAAGCGATGCGCGGTTGTCGTATACGCTTTTGATTCGTTTCCACAGACCTTGATTGAGTGTGATGCTTGTGGAGTGGTCTGACAGTTTTGATGACAGCCGCATGGAAATTTCCATAAGCTCGTCGTCGCTGTCGGCTGAAAGCAGGGGGTAAAATGTGCTGAGCACCCGGTTGAGGTCGGCTCCGGAGCGTTCGAGAGCCACTATTGTATTGAGGAATGTGGGCTTCTCGGGGTTGTTGACTATTGCGTCGATTTCCTGGTTCTGTAGCTTGATGCCTCGGTCGACGGCAGGCTCGTAGTCTGAATTATGTACACGGCTGAAAGGTATGGTTCCGAGTACGGTAGAGGTGTATTCGGTAAGGAAGGGGTTGTCGGCCGATGTGTTTCCGGCGGCTGCTGCCGCGCTGTTGTGGTTCATAAGCATAATTGTTGAAGCCATGATGGCTGCGGTTAGCTTTTTCATATATGAATCTTAGAGTATTAAATCAATGTTCAGTCTGTCGGAATTTTTGGGAAATCTCATCAGGCTGTCATCTGGGTTAATTTTACAAGAATGACTGAGCATGCAGTATGTTTTCTTTGGTTTGGCTTAATCTGCCAACCTGAAATTAAATGCTCTTAAGTTATATACAAAGTTACGCTTTTTCATGCAGTTTTGCTACCTTTGACCTCATGAAACATCCGTTTGAGGAAAAAGTATATAAAGCTATAGCGCGCGACGGACTTATAGAGGAGGGCGAAACGGTAATCGTTGCTCTCAGCGGCGGCGCTGATTCAGTGGCGCTTCTGTCGGCTATTACATCGCTCGGCTATAAGTGTGTGGCCGCACATTGCGACTATCATCTGCGCGGTGAAGAGTCGGAGCGCGACCGTATGCATGCGGAGTCAATGGCCCGGATGCATGGTGCAAAGTATGTTGAGAAGCACTTTGATGCGTCGTCATAC
>NZ_JAIDKI010000083.1 GCF_029051885.1 Muribaculum sp. | reverse complement strand
GTGTAGAGATCGGGCTGGTGCTCCGGTACGAGGATTGACTCGAGTGTAGAGAGCTTGCTGACCTCTTTTGTGCGGAAGTTGGCGGGTTCGTCAAGCACGAGACCGTCGCGGTTTCCGAGGATGTTGGTTGAGAACCAACCTGCGAGGCCGAGGCAACGTACGCCGATGATGGGTGCGAATCCCGACTTAACAAGTGTCTGTCCGGTCTTGAAGTCCTTGCCGGCGATAGGCATCTTGGTCTTTTCAGCGAGTTCCCACATTGCGGGGATGTCGACGGTGGTGTTGGGGGCACCCATTACGAAGGGAGCGCCTTCGGTGAGGGCTGCGTAAGCATAGCACATAGAGGGTGCGATATGCTCCTTGTCGTCGGCCTTCATGGCGTTTTCGAGGTCGGCGAGTGTATAGTGTACGTTCTTGTCAGGAGCTACATATACTTCGGTTGAAGCGGCCCAGAGAACAACAACACGGTTGCAGCCATGCTCTTTCTTGAAGTTGCGGATGTCCTCGCGGAGAGCTTCTACCATTTCCCAGCGGGTCTTGCCCTGCATGATGTTCTCTCCGTCAAGACGCTTTGCATAGTTGTGGTCGAAAGCTGCCTTCATGGGGACAATCTTTTCAAGCTCGTCCTTTACGGGAAGGATATCTTTCTCCTTGAGTACCTCGGCGTTCATGGCCGATTCGAAAGCGTTGGCGGGATATACGTCCCATGAGCCGAATTCGATATCGTTGAGGTCAGCGATGGGTACAATCTGGTTGTAATGGAGATATTTTTTGTCGGCACCTTCGCCTACGCGCATGATGTCGTATTGAGTCATTGCTCCAACAGGCTTGGCAAGGCCTTTGCGGGCCATGAGTACGCCGGTGATGAATGTTGAGCTTACTGCTCCGAGTCCTACTACGAGAATACCGAGTTTGCCCTCGGCTTTCTTAACGTCAGTCTGGTTCATGATGATGGTTAATTTGTCTATTTGTTATTGTTGTTTTCGTTGTTGAAGCGCTGCGGGCAGAGCGTAACACTGCGCCACGCTTGAATTAGCCCGTAAAAGTAGTCAGTATTTTCGAATTGCAAAAAGTTTTATCGGCTAACTTTATTGAATTTTTGTGAAAAAACGCTAAATATAAGCCGTATTGGTTAAAATGGCCTAATTGTTGGCCATTTAACCGTCGTTATGTTAATAAATTAAAATACTGCTTGGAGCACCTCACCTATGTTTCTGATGATAGAGGGGTGGGTTACAGCGTCTTCCTCGGCTGTCCAGCCTTTACCCTTTATCCAGGCCACCCTGCAGCCTATGGTTTCGGCCGGCACAATGTCTTTTTTATAGGAATCGCCTACTACAAGCACATTTTCCGGCTTCATTCCGAGGGCCTCGACTCCGAGGCGGAATATCTGCGGGTCGGGTTTGCGCACACCTACTACCGCGCTTTCTATTATGCTGTCGAAGTATTGCAGCAGGTCGAAGTCGGCAAGTACGGCCTGTACGTTGCCGTAGAAGTTGCTTACGAGCACCATCGGGATGTGGCGTTCACGGATAGCCTCAAGCACTGGACGGGCCTCCTCTACGCACTCGCGCGCGCGTTCATAACAATAAAGGGCGATTTCCGGAGCCATGCGCCGGGCGTCGTCGGCATTGATGTGGCCGTGGTCGGCGAGCCATCCCAGCTCCAGGTGCATTTTCTTAAGCAGCAGGGCGTGGAAGTTGTCGTCGGGCATGATGTGGCGCACCTTGGCGAGTTCGCGTTCGGCATATACATATGCTTCGCGGAATGTATCTTTGTCGACATCTGTGCCGCTTGCGCGGTAGCCGTCCCATATTATCTCGCTCCAGTGTACGCCGCGGCTGTCGATAGTGCCGCCGTAATCAAATATTATGCCTTTAATATTTTCCATCTTTAAGTTCTTTTGTGAAGTAGCGGCATATGCGTTCATGCCGTACAATCATGTATACGAGCAATGCATTGAGCACGATAAGCTCGAAGGCGAAGTATAGCCACGGCATCTGGAGGAAAAGCGCGGTGAACAGGGCTATGACACGCCAGTTGAAGGAGAGGATATTGGTATACTTCATCAACGGAAGGCTCTTCTGTCGGAAGGCCTCGCGGAAAGCCATCGGTATCGTTCCGGATGCAAATCTCTTGCGCAGCTCGCGGCGGAGTGCCTGCATGGATGGAGTGAGAGCCTCCTGATTGGCAGTATAATTAGTGTAGAAGGTAAGGGTGAGTTTCTTCCAGAAGTTCTTGCTCCATGAAAGGGTGGCCAGACGGCTGCGCAACTCGTCGCACGACTCAAGCTCGCTGCCTTCTTCTCCCTTAAGGAAGTAGAGATGGAACTGACGGTAATAGTCGGCGGCGGCAGCCTGTTTGGCATGGCACAGTCCGGTCACTACGGCGACTACCCATATCACCCATGGATGGGCGCTGAAAAACTCTGAGGTAATGTTCTCGCGCAGACATATGGCGATATATATCGAGGCAAACCAAAGGTCGCCCGACAGGCCGTCGAGTATGCGGCCGAGGCGCGAGTATTGCTTTGTCATGCGGGCCAGCTGTCCGTCGGCAGAGTCAAATGAATTGGCCCATACAAGCAGGAACATACCTATGACGTTGAACCACATGTCGGGGAAATAGAACATTATTCCCGCGCCTATTCCGAGGAATATTGAGGCGATGGTGATGGCGTTGGGAGTCACGCCGAGACGTTTCGCCAGACAAGCCCACATGTAGCCTATCGGACGATAGAATGCGAGGTCGATATGCTCTTCGGTGTCCATCGACTTGAGGGTGTCGCGATAGCTCACCTTTTCGGTTGTATGCGAGGCGTTGTTGTTAGCCGTGGAGTTCATTTGCTTGTGTGGTCTTTGATGGTGGTAAGTATGCACTTGGCGATATAGGGGGCTGCCTCCTGGCGGCATGGGGCGAAGCTGGGCCAGTCGTTGAAGTCGATTATGCGTATGTCGCCGTCGGGACTTACGATACAGTCGCCGCCATATATTTTGACATCAAGCACTTCCGATGCGCGCTGGCATATGTCGCGCATGTGCTGTCGGTCAAATTCTATCCCTTTGCTCTTTCCGTTGATGGCTTCGTGGCCATATTTGGAGTGTCCTTCGTCAAACGGGTAGAACCAGAAGAAGAACGGTGTGCCCTGCACGCCATAGAACTTTATGAGGTCGCCTACGAGATGGCGGTTGATTACAGCGCGTTTTATGCCGCGGAGAAAGTACTCCTGCAGCACTTCCTGTGCTTCTTCGGGATGACGTACGTAGCTTACATCCTCTTTGTGCATGGCATGGAAGTCTCCGCGCTTAATCCAGCACTGGCTGAATCCGGCGTTCTTCAATGCTCCCTTCACACTCTCGTCGGTGTTTACGATAAGGCTCTCGGGGTAGGGGATATTGCTCCCTACGAGTATGCGGGTCATGCGCTCGCGTGTGCAGTTCTCGATGCCGTAGCCGGAGTTGATTACAAGCACCCCTTCATCCTCGAGCTTCTGGAGGCGCTGTATCGATTTCATTTCGCGGCACATGTTTATGATTACGGGTTCGTGTACCTGGCCGTTGTTGAACTGTTCCTCGCTATAGATATTTACTATGCATCCGCGCTTGCGCAGCTGCTCGGCCACGGCGTTGAATATTGCGGCGTCGTTGCCGATATGGTTTGGCGAATATGCTCCGGCACGCATTATGCCGGCAATATTGATTTCAGCCATTTTTAGAGCTTGTTAAATGATAAAGTGTCAGTCGGTTGCTGAGCATATTTTTGCGTGTGGAGAGGGAGTTGTGGGGGCATAACAACCTAAGAGCAAGCGGAAAATATGCCGACGAATGACCGACCGAAGGTAATATTATAGTTAGAAAGAGGTGATGTCAATTGATTGTGGGTGAGGCGACGTGTTACTCTCCCTGCAATATGAACTGTCGGGCGGTCTCTATGTCGCCGGCGTGGTCAACGTCGACAATCTTGCTGAAGGGGAATGCCTTAAGGGTGAGTCCACCGTCGACGAGCGCGCGCTGGTAGTTGCGCATGCGGCTTGTACCCTGGGCCAGGCAGCGGTCGAGTATGTCGAGGGCGGGTGGGGTAAGTCCGTATATGCCTCCTGAAATGTAGCGCACGCCCTCCCAGGGCTTGTCGCGGAAGGCGGTGATTGTCATCGATGGCTCGTCGACGTCGATATACAGCGGTTTCTCGTCGTCGATAAAAGTGGTTACACCCATGTAGCCGTCGGCATCGTCGCTCTTGGCAAATGCCTTGACATAGCGGCGGAAGTCGCTCTCGTGGAATATCGTGTCGACTGTGGTGAGCACAAACTTGCCGCTTGATGGGAATGCCCTGCTTACCTCATAGAACGAATGCATAGAGCTCGGGGTGGTCTTTACGACCAGGTGGAATGGCACAGGGAGTGTCAGGCTCTCGAGATATTCGCGCACGTCGGTCATCTGTTCGTTGACGATTACCGACAGTGACTCGGCATCGCAGTCGAGCATGATGTCGATGAGACGCTTTATCATAGGACGCCCGTCGAGGTCGACAAGCGGTTTGGGCAACTGTATGCCCTCTTGTACAAGCCGCGAACCTTCTCCTGCGGCTATTATGGCGTAATGCACTGTAGTTGTGGTGATATGATGGGTTCTATATATTCGTGTGGCTTATTCCTGGGCGTTGCTGTCATCCTTGCTGAGGTCGAGCACTACGTTGTCTTTACCTTTGTCGAAGTACTGGCGTCGCAGCGGATTGGCATATGCTTCATCGAAATGCCGGCGTGAGCGGAAGGTATCGATGGCCATATAGATTGCCTGGCGGAATGACTCGTCGGAGGCTTTGCCCTGACCGGCTATATCAAATCCGGTACCGTGGTCGGGTGATGTGCGCACATATGGAAGTCCGGCGGTGAAGTTGACGCCTGAGTCCATGGCGATGGTCTTGAAGGGAGCGAGTCCCTGGTCGTGATACATTGCAAGCACTCCGTCAAATTTGCGGTAGGCCTCCGTTCCGAAAAATCCGTCGGCGGCATACGGGCCGAATGCAAGTATCTTCTCATTGCGGGCCTCTTCGAGAGTCGGAGCGATTATCTCGTTCTCCTCGTTGCCGAGCAGTCCACCCTCGCCGGCATGGGGATTTAGCGACAATACAGCTATGCGCGGAGTGTCGATGTTGAAGTCGCGTCGTAGCGAGAGGTTGAATATGCGCAGTTTGTCGAGTACGGCGTCGCGTGTGATTGCATCGGCCACCTTTGCAATAGGCAGGTGGGTGGTGACGAGCGCTATGCGCAAGCGGTCGCTCGCCAGTATCATCAGGGCTTTGTCGCCGTCGCCAAGCGATGATTCCAGATATTCGGTATGGCCGGGAAAGTTGAATGTCTCACTTTGGATTGTGTCCTTGCTTATCGGTGCAGTGACGATTACGTCGATTTCGCCTGCACGCAAATCAGCTACGGCACGCTCAAGAGCTATGAAAGCTGCCTCGCCGGCACTCTTCGATGCCACGCCCGGCTCGATTTTGAAATCCTCGCCTATTACATTGATGATGTTTACTGCATCGTCCTTGGCCTGGGCTGCGGCCTGTATTGTGTTCATTGCCACTTGGGGCAGTTCCATCCCCTTTCTGTAGTATGCGGCTATCTTGGCCGAACCGTAGACTACCGGAGTACATAGTTCCGGAATCCGAGGGTCGCTTAATGTCTTTAATATCACCTCATAGCCTATGCCATTGGGGTCGCCGTGGGTGATACCTACCTTTATTTTTTTGCTCATTGTGGGGTATCGTTGTGAAAATAAGATGACGGAGCATTGTCCGGCACAAATATATATATATGTATATGAAAATGGAGTAATGCCGATAGCGTCATGTAGTCCTCATGGTCAGAGTTATTGAGCGCTTCGGCGGTCATCGGATGTGGCTGTGTGTTGGAGTGTGACATTGTCGATACTCCGGCCCGGCCTTCTTCAACGACCTATTGCCCCAAATTGCCCGTAAAATTACTCATTTTTTCAATTCCATCCAACCCCGCAACAATTTTCCACCGTATAACAACGGTCGTGCATTATAAAACGGCTATAGACTCACCGCTACATACTATAAGAGCTTGTTTAATAATAAATGTTGCCGCCAGGGTCGTATAGCTTGAGACGATTTTCGACATGTGACGAAGG
>NZ_JAIDKI010000082.1 GCF_029051885.1 Muribaculum sp. | reverse complement strand
GGAGAATATGGTGACTGTGGCGGTCGGGGCTGTGCGGCGGGAATGTCGGCGTCAGGAGATGTAGACAAACGGCTCGGTATCGTTCCAGTTGGCTTTGTAGAAATAAAATGCGTCTTTCTTTGTTTTCCTGTCGAAAGTCACAAGTCCTTTATCGTTGATGCCGGGACGGTCGCCCTCGGTGCGGTGTGCGGCTCCGAAGTCAAAGAGATTCCACACAAACGACCCCCATACGTATGGTCTTTCGGCGATTGCCTTCCAGTTGTCGATATGGTAGGCGGTCTGGTAGTTTTCGGGATGCCACCATCCGGATGCGTCGCCGCGCTTCACCGAGTCCTGCTGATGATATACTGATGCTCCGGCTCCATACTCGCTTATTCCGATTTTAAAAGAGGGGTGCTTGCTGTGGGTGGCGTCGAGCCATTGGCCGAGTTCCTTGGGGCTGCCTCCATACCATCCGTAATATTTGTTCCAGGCGATGAGGTCGGTGATGGCATTGAGCGGGTCTTCGTCGAGGAAACTTGCCGCGGTGGTAGGCCTGACGGGGTCTTCGGCGTGAGCTATATCGTTGAGTTCGGCCACATAGTCCGAAGGATTGTCGCCATGAGTCTTCAGCTCGTTGAAGAGCCCCCAGAAGCATATCGAAGGATGGTTGTAATGCTGTCGGATGAGCTCGCGCAACTGCTGCCGTCCGTTTTCCTTGAATCCCGGCAGGTTGTTGAATCCGCGGTCGTGGTAGCCGCCGGGGCCGATGAATGGAATCTCGGCCCACACGACCATACCGTCGCGGTCCATCAGCGAATAGAACTCCTCGGCCTGCGGATAGTGTGCGAGTCTTACAGCATTGGCTCCCATCTCCTTGATTATCCGGGCATCTTCTTCGTGATGTTCGGGATAGAGGGCGTTGCCGCGTTCGGCCCGGTCCTGATGGCGGCATACACCGCGCAGTCTTAACGGAGTGCCGTTGAGCGAGAATCCGTTGTCGGCGTCAATGGAGTAGTATCTCAGTCCGAGCGGCTGTGACACTTTGTCGGTTACTGTGCCGTCGGGGGTAATCAGTTCTACATCTGCCGTATACATGAACGGGTCGCGGCGTCCGTCCCACAGCCTCGGACGGTCGATGGTGAAGTCGATGGTGGCGTACTGCATAGTGTCGGCTCCGAGCTTGATATCCTTTGTGCGGGTGAGTATAGTGCGGTCGCCGTCGCGCAGGGTGACGCGCAGACTGGCTTCAGCCGGAATGTCGCTGTAGTTGCTTACGGCGACTTTTGTCTCTACCTCGGCCCGTGAGCGGTCGACATGACGCTGGGTGAGGTATACGCCAGGCGAGGCATAATCGGTGAGCGATATATGTGTGGGGTCTACGGCTATCAGGCTGACATTGCGGTAGATGCCTCCATACATGTTGAAATCGCCAACAAGGGGCATTATGTCGAGGTTCAGGGCGTTGGTCACTTTTACCGTGATGAGATTGTCATCGTCGGGATTGACAAAGTCGGTGATGTCGATTACAAAGGCGCCGTATCCGCCACGGTGCTCTCCGGCGAACCGGGAGTTGACAAACACTGTGGCCACTTCGTTGGCGCCCTCGAAGCGAAGGAATACGCGCTGTCGGGCCCATTCCGATGGGATGTGCAGGGTTTTCTCATAGATTCCCATGCCACGGTAATAATCGTGCTTTCCGGCTATGGCGTCGCCGGCGTTCCATGTGTGAGGGATGTCGACTCTCTGGCCGGGGGAGTTTACCTGATGGGCAAACCTGAAATTCCAATTGTCATTGAATGGGACTGTAATACGCTCGGCCATAGCGGGGAGAGCGCATAGCAGCATGAAGCATGGCAGTATAGAATAAGGCTTCATAGAGCAATGTGTGTATAGATTTTGTTTGCAGGTACAAATATACTCATATTCATATTAAAAATTTATTAAACTTTGCTGTTAAAAACATAGGGGTGTTGAAAATAGTTATCTTTGTATGACTTAGAGCATTTTTTAACATGTTCTTACCGGATACGATATGATTAATAAGAAGATTCTTGTTGTCGACGATGAGACCACGTTGTGCGACACTCTGCGTTTTAACCTTGAGCTTGAGGGCTACGAGGTAGATACGGCATACAGCGCCGAAGAGGCGCTTGCAATGGACCTGTCGGTCTATGCGCTGATACTCCTTGATGTGATGATGGGGGAGATAAGCGGCTGGCAGATGGCGCGCATTATGAAAGGCAACCCGCGGCTTGCCGGCATACCGATAATATTCTGTACCGCCAAAGACAGTGAGGATGATATGGTGGCCGGTCTTGACCTCGGGGCCGACGACTATATATCAAAGCCATACTCGATACGCAATGTAGTGGCCCGCGTAAGGAGTGTGCTCAGGCGTGTGTCGGCGTCCTCGGCGGTGCCGGGCGTCTCTGCCGATGACGGCTCATCGATGGCTTTTGAGGGGCTGGTGCTTAACAGCGGTCTTAAGCGCTGTACGGTCGACGGCACCGAGGTGAGGCTCCCCCGCAAGGAGTTTGAGATGCTGTGGCTGATGCTTTCCAACCGGGGTAAGATTTTTTCGCGCGAAGAGTTTCTGAAAAAGATATGGCCCGAGGAGATTGTCGTGGTCGAGCGTGTGGTCGATGTCAATATAACCCGTCTCCGCTCAAAACTTGGCCGGTATGGCCGTATGATAGTGACCCGCTCGGGCTATGGATATGGCTGGCAGGATTAGACTTTCATATCATACCAGGCTGTTTTTCATGCTGCTTGGCTTTTCGTGGATATTTGTGGCATGTTTTGTGGCGTTTCAGTATCACCGCGAGAAAATCTATAAGGTGGAGAAGCTCGAGGGTCAGCTTCAGCTATTCAACTCCCACCTTATTGATGCCCTGCAGACCGATTCGATCGACTTTCTGGCAACGATAGCCCGTCAGCGTCTTCCGATAGATGGGCTAAGGGTGTCGGTGGTAGGTGTCGACGGGTCGCTCGTGTTTGACAATACGCTCGACTCGTTGCCTGGAGAGAACCATCTCGACCGCCACGAAATCAGCGAGGCGATGCGCAGTGGCCACGGGTTTACCATGCGGCGCCACTCGCGCAGCACCGACAATACCTATTTCTATTCGGCCACCCGTGGCGATGACCTTATCGTGAGGTCGGCCGTGCCATATTCACTGCCGCTCCATGAGGTGCTCGAGGCTGACCGCACGTTTCTGTGGTTTATGGGTGCAGTGACTTTTGCCATGAGTGTGCTCGCATATTTTGCCACGCGGCGTATAGGGCGCACTGTCACGCGCCTGAACCGTTTTGCCGAGAAGGCTGAAAAGGGTGAGAGTGTGTATGAGACCGGTGCATTCCCTCACGATGAGCTGGGGAGTATCTCAAACCACATAATAAGGCTGTATGCCAGGCTGCAACGCACTATGGAGGAGCGTGACATCGAGCATCGCAGAGCCATGCACGAGCAGCAGGAGAAGAACCGTATAAAGAAGCAGCTCACCAACAATATCAACCATGAGCTGAAGACTCCAGTGGCGTCGATAAAGGTGTGTCTTGAGACCATACTCGACCATCGCGACCTTCCGGCGCAGAAACACTGGGAGTTTGTGGAGCTGTGCTACTCACACACCGAGCGTCTGGCCGGACTGCTCAACGACGTGGCGGCCATCACGCGCATGGATGACGGAGCCGCGAATATAGCCAAGGAGCCTGTCGATATAGGCGAACTTGTGGACGAGATAGCGCACTCGCTGTCGGGTGAGCTACAGAAAAACGGTGTATGCCTCTCGGTGGATATTCCTGCGAAGACAACGGTCAACGGCAACCGTGCGTTTCTCTACTCGATATTCCGCAATCTGATAGACAATGCGATAGCCTACAGCGGCGGGAGTGAGATAAGGGTGCGTCGCGACGAGGAGTCGGCTGCGGCTTATACTTTCAGTGTGTCGGACAATGGAACCGGGATACCTGAGGAGCACCTTGAGCGCATATTCGAGCGGTTTTACCGTATCGACAAGGGGCGTTCGCGCCTGATGGGAGGTACGGGGCTGGGCCTCTCCATAGTGCGCAATGCCGTGCAGCTCCATGGGGGCACCATCTACGCCGCCAACCGCCACCCCTCCGGCGCCACATTCATCTTCACTCTGGCCCGATAATCCCCCGCCGCTCTCCCCGGCCTGTCCCCCCGCAAAGAATAGATACAATAAAATCGGCTACAACTTAAGTCGCGAGTTGTAGCCGATTCTGTTACTCTGGTTTCTTATCGTTTAATCGCTTCAGTTCCATGACCATGTTACAGCATCCCACACATTGTCTCCTGACCAGAACTTGGTGGGAAAGTCATTGGCATCGAATTCCCAATGGAATGTTTCAGTATACGTATCGCCGTCCTTATTTTTCTCGACGTAACCCACGGGGAGATTTTTCGTGGCATTGCCCAATAGGCCTGCGTAGTAAAATATATCCATTTCGTCCATGTCAATGCCGAAAAAGCCATCAAACATCATTACACACCCCTTATTAGGCTTTCCTCCGGTGTAATTTATGGTATATTCGTTTCTGTCATTGTCATTG
This sequence comes from Muribaculum sp., assembly GCF_029051885.1. Classification (GTDB taxonomy): domain Bacteria; phylum Bacteroidota; class Bacteroidia; order Bacteroidales; family Muribaculaceae; genus Muribaculum. The sequence continues at coordinate 3,400 of NZ_JAIDKI010000082.1, read as the reverse complement.
TCAACATGTACGACTTTGACGATGTCACCGTTTACATAAGTGATGGTGAAGTCGTCACCACTCTCGCTACGCTGAAGTCGAGTAAGTTGTCCGTCGGAGCTGTATTCAAATCTCCAGGTGTCTGTTCCGTCCTCATTCTCACCGGCAGTCGGATCACTGTAAACCTGTAGAACGTAAGTTGCGAAACCTTGTTTGTTGGTCTGCATATAGAACGTCTCGGTATCGTAATCATCCTTGATTGTTGCCTTTACATTGAAGTTGTCTGCTCGGCTGAATGCTCCGTACTCAATGGTTATGGTCTCGTTGCCGTCTACGATTTTGGTTACTTGTCCATTGTTGTTTGTTGTAATGTTTGCGCCGTTAATAGATGATGGCACCCCATTGGTGAAAACGTTTTCTACTTTGGGTTCTGTCGGCGTGTCTGGAGTCGGTTCGTCCTTTTCATCACTGCAAGATATGAATGTCATAGACATTGCAGTTAGAGCCAACACATGGAATTTGATGAACTGGTTCATAAAGGTTTGTTGCCTCAGGGTCTCACTTCGGCTGCATTTTGGATTGGTTTATAAAGAAAAAGCGTGAGAACCCTACTTGTTGTCCAATCCACAGTCGGAGGCTCTGGTATTGCCTATCTCAGTAGAACGGACAACGCAGAAGCCTCACGCAGAATATGTGAATACGCTTAAGGCCGACACTTTCGTGCCAACCTCGCGGCGGATTATACATATCCACAAGGCATCTACTATTGTCTCATTCTTGACTGAGATTGAAATGTACCAGATTTCCGACTGTCAAGAAAGAGCGTCAAGTAAACGCTTTCTATTATGTCTTGCACCCACCCCGCAACCCATATCGGGCCTCTGCGAGCGATATGCGACTGCAAAGTTATAAAATTTCATTCAATGGACGGTCATTCAAGATGTTAAATTTGCAGCAAACTAAAATGAATTAAGAGATTGTTTAATAAGGAAGTAATTGTGGGGCGTTTATTGGATTTCGGTTAGGAGGTGACGGAGTAGGACAGGAGTGAGGGTGTGTGCGGATGGTTTTGTCTCTGCGGGTAGGCGTGACGGGAAAGCAGCCTCCCATAGCCTGGGGTGCTATGGGAGGCTGTGGTATGGTAAATGCGAGGGGAGATGTGTCGGGGGAGCGGGGGTCAGGCGGCGCCTACGCGGGCCACGGGGTCGTTGCTGCGGAGTTTGGAGGTGGCGCGGAGCAGTTTGCGGAGGCCCGACATCATTTCCTGTGACTCCTGGAGGGTGTTGAGGTATACGTAGGCTACCACTAATCAACACGCATCCGACCGAAATTTCGGTCGGATGAACTTGAAGGCAACCATCTAAGCCCTATGCGATCAATTGTCCCTTCTACAATAGCCCTGATTCAGTCCTGTAGAGACATAATATGGTAATAGAAGCCGGTGATTTGAGGAAGAAGAGTTAAATAACAGTCTGAAAAACAACTTTGACCTCCGAAAATTTGTTGGTAAAGTAGAAAGTTTTTAACTTTGCAACATCTCACCAACCAGGAGTTGAAAGAGAAACGGGAGCGGTCATTGCCGCTCCTTGCTTTTTATATATTCTTCATATTCCTTGATGAACTTCTTTTTTCGCCATTTGTGTTCTATCAAATAAGCAGTCCATGGAAGTAGATAACCGTTACCCTTGCGAAGAATCACTACATAATTTTCATCTTCGTGCATAATCAGCACATTGGTTTTGGTGCCACGAGTGTTTTCCCATACTCGAAGATATGCGTGTTCGCTGTTGTTTATAATGAACGATGGCCATTTGATACGCTCAAGTCGCCTAAGGTCCGGGAGTCGGTTTTGTTCATCAGATCCTTCTGATGTCATATGCCAAAAAGTCGCTTCTTTGCCATCAGTTACAGGAAATTTTTTTAATGCCAATCTAGTTCCGCGGAATATTGGGCGGCTTAGGATAAATTCATTAGTGAATATTTCATAAACAGCTTCGAGATACTGGACAAAATTCCCACCGAATTGCGAGAGTTCGATTAACTCTGGCAATTCAAGATACTGGTTGTTCTCGTTATTTATGTCCATGCCAAACTAAAATATTAAATTTAGGTTCGAGAGGCCATGTATTAGAAGTCAACGAATAGCCACTTCTTTCCCGAATTAAATTGATAAGCGTAGTTTTTGCACTACTTGTAGATATCCCTCTATGGAGGTAAGAAATCGCTCCAATCAATAAATCTGTCAGGCCCATAATCTCAACCTCGTGGGAGCGTATTTGCTGAACGCGGTATATCATTCGTCGGTTGAAATCATAACGGCTATTGCACAGCACATCGTGTAGTTTTTCAACTTTAGCTTGACTTCGGGTATCTTTAATATCAATATAAATAGCATATTCGCTACCAGGAGCAAAAATGCGGCTTAGCATCAAAAAATATGCACGATAATAAAATTCATCATGAGTTAGATGAAAATGCTGGAAATCAAGTTCTCTCTTATCTACGATAATAGCGCGGAATGTTAGATAGTTGCAATCGAAGAAAAATTTAACAAGTGCCTTATAATACTCCAACTTGGCAGGAGATACTTTATTCCATTTAATTTCGGTATCACGATAAACGCCGTACTGAAATTTAATAGCTCTGATCTGATCTGAGATTTGTTTTTTGAAGATATCCGGACAAGTAATACCCCCAATGACCATTACACTATCGTTGCGTCTGCCATTTTGCAGATGGCAACTCTCATCACAGTATATATTGTATAATTTGTTAGTCATATCCTGATTAGGTTGAGGATGTTGTTAATGTTTTTAGCGATGAAATATTGCATCATAAATCAGCCAACCACCGCCGTACTATGCGTTGAGTCCGTGTGGGACTATGGTCTTCGATATATCTCCGAGTAACATACATCTCCTCAAACGGCTTAAAGGGTATATCCGAGGATGTTTGTTTGATAGGGTATTTAAAGCCCTTAATGGGATAGAGATCCGATGAAAAGGCACAAATCTGCACAGTTAAAATCTCGAACAGATGACAAATATTTCAAATCTATTTGCTGTTGCTTGCCGCCATCTTCTCCCAAAGTACAGTATTAGTACACTTGCACCCCCCGCAACCCATATCGGGCCTCTGCGAGCGATATGCGACTGCAAAGTTATAAAATTTCATTCAATGGACGGTCATTCAAGATGTTAAATTTGCAGCAAACTAAAATGAATTAAGAGCTTGTTTAATAAGGAAGTAATTGTGGGGCGTTTGTCGGATTTCGGTTAGGAGGTGACGGAGTAGGACAGGAGTGAGGGTGTGTGCGGATGGTTTTGTCTCGGCGGGTAGGCGTGACGGGAAAAGCAGCCACCCATAGCCGGGGGTGCTATGGGTGGCAGTGGTATGGTAAATGCGAGGGGGGATGTGTGGG
>NZ_JAIDKI010000081.1 GCF_029051885.1 Muribaculum sp. | reverse complement strand
ACTCCCTCATCACAAGCGAAAATATGCTCGACGATTGACCGCCCTGACGGTAACATTTATTATTAAACAAGCTCTTATTATTAAACAAGCAGCCAAAACGGCTCCTGAAGACTGAAAGAATTTAACAACATGTATAACAAAAAGCCGCACAGATAATAAAAGTCATCATGGCCCCGGCCGATTGACGGCGCTTTTATCCTTGTCGCCCGGTCGTTATGAAACCCATAACTCCCTCTCGCCAAGAATAAAATCACTCGACAACCGGCTGCCCTGTAATTAACATTTACTATCTAACCGGCTCTAATAAGAAACGGCATAAAGAAATGCAGGAAAATTCAAAAGAATCATCCGACGGCCAATTGCTTGAGCGAGTGCATATGGGCGATTCCGGTGCGCTCGGTCTTCTATATATACGCTATTCCCCAAGAGTCTACGACCTTGCATTGCATTTCTCCGGAAATGAAAAAGAAGCCGAAGATATCACTCAGAATGTATTCTTCCGCCTTTGGGAACGGCGTGAATTGCTGACCGAAATATGCTCGCTTAAAGCGTATCTGTTCAGAATGACCAAAAACGAGATTCTCACATTGTTTCGTCACCGAAAAGTAGAGCGAAGCTATGCACGGCAGCAGACAGAACAAGAAACTCAGTATGCCCCCGACAGTTCGGTTAAGGTGACGACTTCAGAGTTGGTCGAGATGATTGACCTTGCCATCGAGCGCATGCCGGAACTGCGCAAACGCATCTTCATGATGAGCCGCTACGATGAAAAGACTTATGCCGAGATTGCCAAAGAACTTGATATAAGCCCGCGTACGGTACAGTATCACATAGGCAAGGCATTGAACGAGTTGCGCAAACTTATGGATGTAATGGTGCTGTTTGTGTGACATCGGTATGATTAATAACAGAGGCCCGGCTGTGAGTCGGGCCTCTGTTATTAAGGTAAATAAGTCGTAAAAAATTTTACGTATATAAATACTTGAATCAGTTTTCTACAACTTTGAAATTGTCGATAAACAGACGTGAGTTTTTGGAATTACTGTTTTGATATGCGTTGTCGACCGACCCCGTGCCGATTACGAATACTACCCTCGATGCAGAGGTGAATCCTTCGACATTGACCGAAAACAGCGATGCGTCAGATGTCCACACCTCAGTACCCGTCGGATCATTTACGGGATCAAACCACGCATCACTTCCAAGTTCAAACTGTGCGGCATTGAGCATAACAGTCTCTCCATCCCCGTCCTTATAGGCAAATGATGTGCCCGCAGTTCCGTTCGGACTGGTGCCGGTTATATTGCCGGGGCCGAGTATGCCTACAAAATAATAGTCGATATCATCGTGTACGTTTTTGGCCGTAACATATCCGAGTGCGTTCCAGGATACTGTCACATCGGCAGTACCACTGATTTCCGATATACATGGCGCTGCGACATCACCTCCGTAGCCACCCTTGCCAAACTTGATGAATCCGGTACGCGAGTATAGCCATGTAGACAGCGATGTCCAGCCATGTTCCTTCTCTTCGGCGGTCCACTGGTCTATGCGCACCTCCTTTTTTCCGGAAGCTATCTTCCAGCCAAGCACTCCGGCTTCGCTTTTCAGCCAGCTGAAATCATCGAAAAATGTTGCATACAACTGTGTGAGTGATATCGTGCGGCTCACAGAACTGTTGGCCCCCGTACCACGCACTGTAAGTGTGGCCGATATGTCGGCTCCGGTCTCATTCACACTCGAAGCCTTTACTGTCAATGACGACATGTCGTCTGATTCCGCCACAAACCGTGAGGCATCAGAGCCTTCGATACTGTACTCCCAGTCAACATTGGTATCGATTGCCACAGACAGCACACCGCCTATGCGCTTGAATGTCAGTGCAGCTGTGCTGATATTGAGAAACGGCTGAGCCGGAGCCTGTGTAATCGTCACCGTCTCTTCCTGCGGAATGCCGTTGATACTGATGCGGTACTCGGCTGTACGCTCCGAGGCCCGGAGGTTTTCATCGGCATACAGGCGCAGCCATCCGTCATCATCCCCTTCCATAGGGTATATCTTCATCCATCCCGTATCGTCGCCTACAGGCTCGATTGTCCAATGCCCGTTGGCACGTATTATTACCTTCTTACCATTTCCATAAGATGCAGGATCTATACCTTTGGACGGGATGAGATAGTCCGACGACAACTCGATATCGTAATAAAGGCTGTCGGCGGGTATTGTGTCATCGTCGTTGTCACACGATGTCATGAAGATGCCGCCTGCAATCGCAGCAAAAGATATATGTAGTAGAACAAATTTCGTATTCATGATATGTACATGTTTATATCTCGTTTAATGATTGTTGCCGTCAGGGCGTATCTCCCTGAAAGTACCGTTGATAGCCTTGTAGCTCCACCACACCGGAGTGAGCATATTGTTTGCGCCTCCCATGTTGCTGAGCGCGGCGTTTACATTGTCGGGATTAGAACCAACCGATTCAGAGGGATAGCCCATGCGCTGCGGCAGATGCCAGTCGTTGTAGAGAGCGCCTCTACCGATTGTAAGTTCCGGCCACGACGTACGTCGCAACTCATGGTATGCTTCCAGACCTACCCAAAACAGCGACAGATACTTCTGCTCGGCAATCAGGCGCTCTTTATCAACATGATTGTCCCAGCCGGCCAGTCGACCGGATAGCAGTTTTGCTATGGCATTGTCATCAATCGGGGTCTTGACATCGGAATATCGCTCAAGTTCGGCCCATTTCTGACATGAAGCCTTTACGGCCGACTCATAGTACACACGTGCCTGTGGTTCGCCTCCGTCAATCCATCCTTTCAGAGCCGCCTCGGCCATAATAAACCGAATCTCGCTGTAGTCCATCAGGAAATTGGGGGCATCGTCGCGCACAAGAACTTTATAGTTGAGCAATGCGCAGTCCTTTACATCTACCTGCTGGTCGGCGAGTTCACAGCCGGCAGTAGCGCCCTTCCAATCGTCACCGTCGCGTTCGGCCCATGTAGTAAGGCGCGGATCCTGTTCGGAATTGGCCCCGTCGGCTATCGTAGTCATAGAGATGAATTGCTTTGCAATCTTGTATGCACTGCTCGTAAAGTTCATCTTAGTCATGTCGGCAGGGCGAAACCGTCCATAATACGGGTCTACTCCGGTGTTGTGGATTGTGGCATTTTCAGTGTTGGATGAAATCAGCGGATACTTTGAAGAATCCTTGAGAATAGCGGCAATTTTTTCTCCTGCGTTCATCTCCGGACGCCCGCTTACACGACACAGCAGACGCAGATACAGCGAGTTGTTGAATTTGCGCCACAATTTCATGTCGCCTCCGTACATTATGTCGAGGGAAGCACGTTCAAATGTAGGTTTCCCGGCATACAGCTCATTAGCCGTTTCGAGCTCGGCAAACATCTGCTCATACACCTCCTTTTGTGTATCGAAACGCGGACGGTCGATACCCTCTCGCTGGCGGTATGCCTCGCGGTATGGTATATCGCCGAACAGGTCGGTAAGATTGCTGAGTGCGTATACCTTAAGAGTGAGAGCCACAGCCTGGCAGGCCTTGTCGTCGAATTTCACTCCGAGTTCATGCATATGTGTGGCATTCAATCCTTTGCCGGCGTAGTTATTCCACAGTGACCCCCATTGTGTATCTGTAATCTTATAGCGATGGCGCTCCTGGGCAGTCAGAGATGATACTGTAAACTGGGCAAGCTCGTCGGTCCAGTAATAGGCATAGTAGGTCTGCTGGTTGGCCATTCCATACAGTAGCGGCTCAAACATGCCGTAAGGCTGGAGATCTCCTACCTGCATTTTGTTGGGATCGGTATTTATCTCCTCAAAGTCGTGGGTACATCCTGTGAGCGATACGGCCAGCATCGCTATCCCACAACATAATATTCCTGATTGTATCTTCATGATAGGTTAAACGTGATTAGAATGATAGTTTGAGGTTGAATCCGTAGGTACGGGTCATAGGCATAGCACCTATTTCGATACCACTGTAGATATTGGTTCCGACTATATTTCCCGCTTCCGGATCAAACTGAGGGAAATCACTGATGCAAAACACATTGGTGGCATAGGCACCTATCGATGCACCCTGCAGTACTTTCAGTTTGCGACATACCTTGCGCGGTATGTTATAATCAAGCCGCATCTCCTTCAACTTGAGAAAGTCGGTCTTGAATACATTCTCTTCGGCATTGTCGCGGGCAAAATATGTAGTATAGTACTTGTTAATCTGTTCGGTAGGAGTACGGTTGAGCTTGTATACCGTGTTTCCTTCCGCATCGGTACTTACATTGACACCCTCGACCACGAGACCGTCATTACGTCCCGGAAGAGAATTCTCAAGTTTGCCCTGGTAGGCAAGGATAGCATTAGTAAATGAATAGGCATGTCCGCCCATCTGGGCTGTGAAGTTAAGCCCGAGGGTGAAGTCGCGGTAGCGCAATGTGGTGCCAAGTCCTCCGCGCCATGTCGGATTGACTTTTCCCAGGCGTATGTTGTCGGTGGTCATTACCGGATAGCCGGTACTCTCGGTGATAATCTTCATCCCTGCGCAGCTCACGGTGTTGCCGTCAGCATCGACATATGTGGCGCCTTCAGGGGCTCGTTCGTAGCCGCGTCCATATATTATGTTCATCTCCTCCCCGATGTACGACAGGATTCTGCCATAGTTGCCGATAAGATTCTTTGTCTGTTCATACGGTGTGCGTATGTCCCAGCCATCTTCAAGACTTACGAGTTTGTTCCAGTTGCGGCTCCAGTTGATATCAATACTCCAGGTAAAATCGCGGCTGCGTACCGGCACTGCATGCAGTGCGATTTCAATACCGCGGTTGCGTATCTCTCCTGCATTGATTTTCTTGCTTGACGCTCCCGTCATCAGGTCGGTCACAGCATTGACAATCTGGTTGGTTGTAGAAGAATTATAGAAGGCAACATCGAAACCGAAGCGGTTCATGAAAAACATTGTTTCTATACCGGCCTCCCAGCTCTCTACATTCTCCGGTTTGATGTAGTAATTTGAGCAGTTGGTGGGATAGGTATAGCCTCCGGGATATGTGCTTGAAGCCGTGTAAGCATCGGTCAGAGCGTATGGAGAAGTATCATTCCCGACGTTAGCCCATGATGCACGCAGTTTGAGCATATTGACCTGTGGAGCCACTTCCTCGAGATTGAGAGTCTTGTCGAGCAATACACTGGCACTGACACTCGGGTAGAAAAACGACCAGTTGTCCCTGCCGAGAGTCGATGACCAGTCGTTGCGGGCCGTCAGGTCAAGGAAGTAAGTGTCGTCCCACGACGCGGAGATAAAGCCATAAAAACTGTTTACTACCTTCCTGCTGCGCCACTGGTAGGGGCGCGATGTCTCGCCGGTAGGAGTATTGCTTGCATTGTAGACTCCGGGCTCTCCAAGTTTGTCGAGAGTAATCTGCGAGCGGTATACGCTGCGACTCATGTTGTTGCCACCGAATGCAGCGTTGAATGCCAGGCGCTTGCCAACCATACGGTTGTTGACATATCTGAGAAGAAAATCTATATTTGTCTCCTCGTCGCGGTTGTTCTGCTCGCGATAGAATCCGGATTTATACCCCGGGGTATAGAATGGTTTCTGCTGCTGGCGGAAGTCGGCGGAGATGTCGGTGCCTCCGCGCAGGTCAAGTGTAAGGCCTTTTACCGGAAATGATACAGTAAGGCACATGGTGCCATACACGCGGCTTTTGTTGATGGAGTTGGTCGCCTCGTAAAGCTGATGGTATGGATTACCGGGCTGTGAATTACCCAGCGAGTTAACCATGCCCAGGCCATCCTTGCATCCGCCATTGTAATTGGCCGAGTTGACGCGGCCGCTGAAATATTCGTCCTTGTACAGCTTCATTGAGTTGGAAGTAAGCCCCCATACGATATAATATGTAGGCGACGATGTGGAGTAGCCCGTGACAGGAGTATTGTCACTGGTCTTATGAAGATAGTTGACTTTTGCATTGAACTTTACCCATTTGCCCATCTTGGTTGAAAATGATGCCGATACCGTCTGGTTCTGATAGCCCGTATTTGGCATAATCCATGAGTTGCGCGTATCGGTAATCGACACACGTGCCGACGTTCCTTTTCCATTGTTTGAGGTGAGAGTGACGTTGTTTTTGTAAGTCGCGCCGGTCTCATATATACCGGAGTACCAGTCATCGGCATATTCAAATGGAGTCAACGTATACTCCCCTGTGGCCCAATTGTACGAGTTATATTGGTTGCGCAGCTTGTCGTGGCTGAAAGCCTCGCCATAGGAATAGCGTGAAGCGTTGCGTCCGCTCTCGAAGCCTTCGGGAGCTTCAGTCTTGCTGAAATTCCATGCCGCAAATGGCTTGTATCCGTTGTCATTACCGGGACCGTACACTTTCTGAAACTTCGGAAATCTCATTGCCTTTTCAAATGTCACCGATGAGTTGACGGTAACACCGACACCTTTTGTGTCGCGGCCACTTTTTGTGGTTATCACTATGGCTCCGTTGGCTGCGCGCGACCCATATAGAGCGGTAGCGGCCGGCCCCTTCAGCACAGACACCGATTCAACATCCTCCGGATTTATCTCTGAAGCGCCGTTGCCGAAGTCGACAGTCGCATCGGTGTTGCTCATACCCCCGCTTCCGGTACCGACGTCGCCCGACGAGATTGGCACACCGTCGACTACAAAAAGGGCCTCATTAGAGCCGTAGTTGAGCGACTGGTCGCCACGCAACACTACACGCATCGAGCCTGTAGGGCCTGAGGCACCTCCTATCGTACTGAGTCCTGCGACTTTGCCGTTGAGATTATTGAGCCAGTTGCCGCTTACACTATTGTTGAGTTCCTCGGAACCCACCTTTGACACGGCATATCCGAGCGACTTCTGTTCACGAGTTATGCCGAGCGCAGTCACTACCACCTCATCAAGATTGATACCCGTACCTTTCAGCCTGATTTTCATCGGCTTCCCTGTAGTAGCCTTTACCTCGCAAGGTGTATAGCCTATATAACTGACTCTGAGCGTAGGCTCGCTACCGCCGACATTGATTATAAAGTGCCCGTCGATATCGGTAGTGACTGCATTCGATGTGTTGCGCTGCATGACTGTCGCGCCAATTACGGGCTCTCCGTTTTCATCAAAGACAGTGCCGGTAACGGTCTGCTGCGCGTTTTTTTTCTTATTGCCGCTATCTTTCTTTATCGGCGAAAGCAGTATTTTCTTGCCCTCGGTCTTGACTGTGACCTCGGGCATTACCTCGGCAATAATGGCCTCGACCGATTTGTCTACAGCATTTACCGATACAAGTCTGTTGACCGGAATCTGGGAATTGGCATATGCGAATGTATAACCGCTCTGAGCCTCAATCTGCTTCAGCAGCTCCTTGACTGTGACATCTTTTACACTGACACTTATGCCGGCCGGCTGTGCCGGCAGACTTAACGTGGCAATTGAACATAGAAGCATCACCCAAAGCATCCGTATTGAAATACCTTTCATTGTGAAGTGTGATGGCATGATAGATTTAGTGAAAAATTAATAGATTGGTGATTATATGCAGTTGCGCAGACTGGATATCAAATTATTCAGGACTTATATGCAGGGTGTTGCCGCTGATTTCATATGCAATCGGCGACAGATAGGCCACGACGCCCATTATGCTCTCAAGCGCCTCCCCGCCCATCGTTATCGACAGACAGAATGATGTGTCTACATCACTCTCGATTTTAAGGTCTACACCATAACGACGGCTTATATTTATGAGAATGTCGGAAAGCGGCTCATTATCAAATGTAGATAACCGCTCAAACCAACGGCAATAATTGTCGGCATCAGTATGTGAAAGCATCATCTTTCCTGTGTCGCGGTTCAGCACAAGAATCTCGCCCGGCACCATCGTCACATCCTTGTCACCCCATGGCCCCTTGACCTTTATGCCACCCTCTCGCAACACGATGTCATGGGTGCGGCACGCTGCATAATTTCTTACGTCAAATTCTGTACCTGTCACCTGTATCTGCATGGCGTCCATGTCAACGATAAACGGACAGTCACTGTCATGTGCTACATCAAAGTAGGCTTCTCCCTCTATTCTGACTTTCCTGAATCCCCCGGCCGAGAAATTACGGTTGTATGCAAGGGTCGAGCCCCCATTGAGCCATACATGACTGCCGTCAGGCAATATAAATTCACCCACACTGCCCGCTGCGGTGATAAGCGTCATGTCGGGTTCGCGCTCCGTGCGGTCAAGCATATGTAATGCACCGAATATCACAGCTACCACTACTGCGGCAACGGCTGCCACACGCCATATTACATCGCTGTGACGATAGCGTCGGTCCCTCGCAGGCGCCTGGGCATCGACCGAGTGCAGCAATCTGATAAGACCCTTAATGTTTACGCTCCCCGACTTGTTTTCGTCTGAGGCCCATATACGCGCGATACTCTCCGACAGTCGGCGTTCGTCGCTGTGGTCAAGTATCCATGACTCGATTTTCTCCCGCTCGTTGTCAGGGATATTATGAGCTGCTCCAAGGTAGCCTACTATAAGGTCGTAATCATTCGGGGTATGTGACATCTGGTGTTATGATTTTTCGGTTAATTCAGTTTTGTTTATCCAAGACGCACAAGTTATTGCATATGCTAACACCAGGTAACATTTTTTTGAAAAAAATATCTTAACATATGGTATGTGCAATAATTGCATTGACCGCACAATAAAAAAGCATGACCCGGTGTTAATACTATACCATCCACCCGACCCATTGCCGGCATGGCTCTGTACAGTGGGCCCACTCTCTCCGCAATAAACTTATCACCAATATCCTATATGGAAAATAAACATACGGTACCGGTGCCGACTGACGCCAGCATAATCCTCACTTACCGCTGCCCCATGCGATGCAAAATGTGCAACATATGGCAGAATCCTACCGACAGACGCGAGGAGATAACCGCTGCCGATCTGCGCTGCCTGCCCCAACTGAAATTTATCAATCTCACCGGCGGAGAGCCATTCATACGCGAAGACCTTGCAGAAATTGTCGAGGAGTGCTACCGCCATACCCGGAGGATTGTAATATCGACGAGCGGATGGTTTGAGGACCGTGTGATAGCGCTTGCACGCCGTTTTCCCGACATAGGCATCCGCATATCGATAGAGGGGCTCAGCGGCAAGAACGACGAGCTGCGCGGCCATGCAGGCGGATTTGACAAGGGACTCCGCACACTCCTTGCTCTTAAGCAGATGGGCCTTAAGGATATCGGTTTCGGCTGCACGGTCAGCAACAACAACTCGGCCGACATGCTCTCACTGTATCAGCTCAGCCGCTCGCTCGGCATGGAGTTTGCCACAGCCGCATTCCATAATTCATACTATTTCCATAAGGATGACAATGTGATTACCAACAAAGAGGAGGTATGCCGCAATTTCGAGCAGCTGATTGAATGGCAGCTTCAGGAGAAGCATCCCAAATCGTGGTTTCGCGCATGGTTCAACATGGGCCTCATCAACTACATCGAGGGCGGACGACGCATGCTCCCTTGCGAGGCCGGATCGGCCAATTTCTTCATCGACCCGTGGGGCGAGGTATACCCATGCAACGGTCTTGAACCGAAATACTGGAAGAAGTCGATGGGCAACATACATACTACACCCGACTTCATGGAACTATGGCGCTCGCCGCAGGCTGCCGAGGTGCGCGACTGTGTGGCCCGTTGCCCGAAAAACTGCTGGATGGTAGGTACAGCCTCGCCTGTGATGCATAAATACATGAAGTATCCGATGCGATGGGCCGTCACCAATAAACTCCGCTCCATGCGCGGGCTGAAACCCTGCCTCGACAAGACCTGGCACAATGTCGGGCAGAATCCATCGCAGGGCGACCTCCGCGAAAAATTCTGACCATAAGAGCATTATCACCATGAAAGTATTCGTAACCGGCACGCGAGGCATACCAGGTGTGATGGGCGGAGTGGAGACACACTGCGAGCATCTCTATCCGCGCCTTGCCGCGATGGGCTACGATATCACTGTCGTGCGCCGCGACTCGTATGTGGCAGGCGACTCCCGCACCCGATGGCAGGGGGTAAACCTGATAGACATCGCCACCCCCCGCAAAAAGGCTTTTGAAGCGATAATACATACGGTGAGGGCCGTGATTGCAGCACGCCGCGCAAAAGCCGACCTGGTGCACATACATGCCGTGGGGCCGTCGCTGGCCGTACCATTGGCAAAGTTGCTCGGACTGCGGGTAGTCATGACCAACCACGGACCTGACTATGACCGCGCCAAATGGGGGCGCATAGCACGCATGATTATCAAGTTAGGCGAAAACTGGGGCAGTCGCTTCTCCGACGACGTAATTGTAATAAGCGATGCCATCCGACGCAACATCGCCTCCCGCTATGGCCGCACACGCCGTGTACATCTTATATACAACGGTGTCCCCGAGCCTGAGATATGTTCCGACAACGAATACTTCTCGCAACTGGGAATCTCCCCGGGCCGCTATGTGCTGGGCATGAGCCGTTTCGTGCCCGAAAAAAATCTGCACCATCTCATAGATGCGTTCAACCGTTCCGGTCTTGCCGATGAGGGCTATCGACTCGTGCTTGCCGGCGATGCCGACTTCGAGGACGACTATTCGCGCGCGCTCAAACAGAAAGCCCGCGACAACAATGTGGTGCTTACCGGATTCATTCGCGGACGGCGGCTGCACGCGCTTCTCTCCAATGCAGCCTGCTTCTCGCTGCCATCCTCCCACGAAGGGCTCCCTATCGCATTGCTTGAGGCTATGTCCTACCGCCTCCCTGTGGTGGTAAGCGACATCCCCGCCAATCTTGAAGTCGGACTCCCCGACGGAGACTACTTCCCGACCGGCGACATCGATACCCTCGCATCGCGTATACGCTCTAAAATCGACAACGGACCGCAACGTGTCGACTACAGCCTCGGAAAATATGACTGGGACAACATCGCCATGCAGGTAGCAGCCGTATATGGTGTGCCGGGAAGCGCCATATAGTTGCCTGAATCCCTCTTTTTGTGTAAATTTGTAGTCGCCTTTATCATAGGCGACAAATACTTTTTATCTATGAATTTAAAGACCATATCCGCAGCCATCGCCGCCATATGCGCGGCAGGGCATTTCACTGCATCGGCCTGCACAAGCCTTATCGCAGCCCCCGGCGCTACCGCCGACGGAAGCGCCATGATAACATATGCCGCCGACTCCCATACCCTCTACGGCGAACTTTACTCCACCCCGGCCGCCGACCATGCTCCCGGAGCGATGCGCGAAGTACGCGACTGGGACACCGGCCGCCTGCTCGGAAGCATACCACAGCCGTCACACACCTACGCCACCGTAGGCAACATCAACGAGCACGGCCTCGCCATCAGCGAGAGCACATGGGGAGGTCGCGAGGAACTTGTCGACACTACCGGAATAATCGACTACGGCTCACTAATATACATCACTCTCGAGCGCGCCAAGACTGCCCGTGAAGCCATAAAGACGATGACCGACCTTGTGGCCGAATACGGTTACGCAAGCGAGGGCGAATCATTCTCCATAGCCGACGGCAACGAGGCCTGGATTATGGAGATGATTGGCAAGGGCGGTAAAAGCAAAGGTGCCGTATGGGTGGCGCGCCGTATACCCGACGGTATGATTTCCGGACATGCCAACCATGCCCGTATCCATACTTTCCCCCTCAACGACCCTGAGACACTGTACTCGCCCGATGTCATTGACTTCGCACGCTCACAGGGCTACTTCTCAGGCAAGGATAAGGATTTTGACTTTTCGAAAGCCTATGCAATCACCGATTTCGGCGCTCTGCGCGGATGTGATGCACGTGTATGGTCATTCTTCAAGAAACACTCCGACGAGGATATCGACCGCTGGCTCCCCTGGATCAACGAGGCCAAGGGAGAGCCGATGCCCCTGTGGGTAAAGCCCGCACGCCCGATATCGGTGCGAGATATGCAATGGGCCATGCGCGACCACTTCGAGGACACACCCTTCGACATGACACAGGATGTCGGAGCCGGCCCCTTTAAGGTCCCCTACCGCTGGCGTCCGATGACATTTACCGTCGACAGTGTGGAATACACCAACGAACGCGCCATAGCCACCCAGCAGACCGGATTCAGCTTCGTGGCACAATTGCGCAAGGATATGCCCAAAGCCATGAAAGGAGTGCTGTGGTTCGGTGTCGACGACACCAACACTTGTGTGTATGTGCCCATGTACTGTTCGATTCAGCGTGTGCCGCGCTGCTATGCTCCGGGCAACGGCGACATGCTTACACTCAGCTGGGACGCCGCATTCTGGGTACACAACTATGTGGCCAATCAGGCCTACAACCGCTACAGCCAGATGATACCCGACATACGCCGCGTGCAAAACGAGCTTGAGGACAATATCGCCCACGCGGCAGCCGACATCGAGTCACGCGCCATGCATCTCGCTCCGTCCGACCAGGAACGTCTGCTTACCGAATTCTCCTGCACATGGGCCGAACGCTCGACCAAGCGTTTCAAAGAACTTGGCGACTACCTCTTTGTCAAATACCTTGACGGCAATATAAAGAAAGAGACAGCCCCAGGACGCTTTACCCGCACCCCTGAGGGACAGTGCGCATCGCCTGTATTCGGCGGATACAGCGAAGAGTATTACCGCGCGGTGGCAAAAGACGCCGGTGACCGCCTCAAAGTAGTCAACCCCTAATAATCTAACCGAATATAATATGTCACGTCAGGACAACGAGATGCCGGGACTGAGTCTGCTCGGCAACACAGCCACAAACTATCCCGATAAATATGCCCCGCAAGTGCTTGAGACATTCCCCAACAAGCACCCCGACAACGAATACCTCGTCACATTCCACTGTCCCGAATTCACCTCCCTCTGCCCGAAGACGGGGCAGCCCGATTTTGCCAAAATAGTCATAAGCTATATACCGCGCGAACGGATGGTAGAGAGCAAGAGCCTGAAGCTATATCTGTTCAGTTTCCGCAATCACGGCGACTTCCACGAAGACTGCGTGAACATCATCATGAAAGACCTCGTGGCCCTTATGGACCCCCGCTATCTGGAGGTAAAGGGGATATTCACCCCACGCGGAGGCATCGCCATACACCCCTTTGCCAACTATGCCGACGATGAGCACCGCGACATGGCCCGCTCGCGTATGCTTGCCTCATTTCCCGAATCCTGACAGATATGATTCCTGACAGAGACAAAAAATATACTTTCCCGGCCCGAGAGATAGAAATCAACCGTGAGTCGGGAAAGCTCTTTTTCAATATCAGCGCATTCGGCCGTACATACCGCGTACCGGCCTATAATTTCCAGCGCGACAGCCTTCCGGAAAGTATCACATGCGTGCTCCGTGCCGACGGAAAGATGGAGCAGGATCTCGACACGATTCTGCCCCAGTTCTATACCGTAGGCGAGGACTATGCATTCTGCGTGTTGTCGGGTCTGCAAAGCGGCGCCTACAAGGTGCGCGACGACCTCAACGGCTTTACATTTCCGCTTACCGATTTCGGGCGCCGACGCCTGCAACGGTTCAAGCGTATTGTATGCAGGGTCAACGGCATATCCGACGGCACTCTCCAGCTCTCTCTCGTTGACTATGAGAAAGAGCGTGCGGCGACTGTGGCTGTAACCCCCGGACAGATAGCAATGCTCGACCCGGAAGGTACGATGACCGGAGAGTGGATTATCGCGTTCATGCACTCCCACAGAGAGCTCGGCGAGGCACTTTCGCTTTGCGAGAACTCCGACCCGCGATGGGTAATCGCGGCCCTTGAGGGCGTGGAGCGAAACTTCGCACAATGGCTTAATCCCAAGAGCGCATGTCGCCCTGACATATATATGCAACGCAAACTGCGCTGGCTCGAACGCTATATCGCCATAGCCACCGGTGTACTTGAACGCGGCAGTGTGCTCGGTGCCTTTCCCACCTCCTCGCATGAAGGGATACAGGCGCGCCTGGCACGCATCATAACCCATGCCGGCGACTACCGTGAGGCCATATGGCTGCTGCTCGACGGACGCGAGCAAGCATTTATCGACGACGCCATCGACACGCTAAAGCTGTCGGGCTATCTCTATCAGCCCGAGCGCCGCATGCGTGTGCTCATGTCCCTGTTCACTCTGCGCACGGAGTATCTGCGCCGATATGTGGCCGACATCTTCGACATAATACGCGACAGGCATGCACAGCCACGATTCGCCAAGCTCTACAGCAAGGCTTTTATCGAGATGCTCGATATCTTCATCAACAATGAAAGCAAGATTGTCGACGCCGTAGACAAGGCTTCGGTGCGCGAGATGATTGTTGCCCTGGCATTGCAGCTGCTGCTCACCTCCGGACGCGATTTCTCATCGTGGAATCTGTACCGCGCCATGCTCTACCGCTACGCCTCGATGCTTATCGACAAGCGCAGCTCCGAACTTATCGACAAAGCATTCTGCACACTGCTCGGCGAGAATGAAGACGCCATCGAGTTTGGATGGAACGATCTTGACGATGTGTCGCTCCTGTGCTCCACACGCCTGCTGCGCCCCGTGCAGCACCGCGGCATGCCCGTTCAGGGCGTGTATGAGAGCAGCAGCGCTATAATACGACTGCGCGACGGCATCATCACAATCGCCCATTCCGACAATGCAGGTCTACGCAACGTACTGCCGGCCGACATGTTCGCCCCCAGAAAAGTGCAGGTGCTGCTCAACGAGAGACTTCCCGAAAAAATCGGTA
This sequence comes from Muribaculum sp., assembly GCF_029051885.1. GTDB lineage: Bacteria > Bacteroidota > Bacteroidia > Bacteroidales > Muribaculaceae > Muribaculum. Next base: position 9,923 of record NZ_JAIDKI010000081.1, on the reverse strand, counting down.
ATGATATTGCAGACCTGAGCCGACTGCATTCGATATGGGACAACGTGCAGGACGCACTCCTCACACCCCGCAAAGCCAATGCGCAAAAAGGCGAGACAACGCCAAAGACCGTGCTCCCCGAAGTAGGCCAGACGGTACTTGTAAGAATCGCCGGCACGATGCCCGACAATCCCCATAATTTCCTGTGCTGTGTCGAGCAACCAGGATATACCGGACAGGGTACTATCAATACATTTGACATCGTGATATATCCGCTTGCGGCAAAAGCCGAGGATTTTATCGATTTTGACAGCGGGCGCCCGTTTCTCCTTAAAGCCACTGTCGAGGAGGTGGATTATGCTACAGGGATGATGCGTTTTTCGATGCGCAAGGGCATACGCGAGCTTACCATACGCATGGCCTTTGAGGCACGCGACTCCAAAGAGGAGTGCCGCACCTATCTCTACGACTACCGGAGCGCTACCAACCAATGGTTCGGAGTGACCGACTCCGGATTTCCCGTCGTTTTCAAGGCTCCGCGTGAAGAGCTTATGGCCAATGAAGTAGTATACACCAGGATTGAATATATCAACTCGCGTCCTGACAACAAACTGTTTATCAACGGCCGGTTTATCGACACCGAGGACAAGGATGACAATCTGTTCCGCTTCAAGCGCAACGCATTCTATTATCTGCTGAAGCGATATGCCGACGGCGCATTGTATTCGCCGGCACCGGGAGCCGACACCGACGAGATGGTAGCGGCGCCCACCGAGCCTGAGATATATCTTCAGACCGACGAGGTAAGAGAGCTGATAAGACTCGTCGACAGCGTGGCCTTAATGCGCCATACCGATTATGTGCCCACATACAATCATCTTGCGCTCGCACGGCTGTTGTCGGCGATACTTGACGATACATTCCTCCGTGAGGTATACTCGGTAAAGATGTCGCTGGTCGAAGCACTTTGGTCGTTTGCCGCCGTAGGATGGATTGACAGGGAGACCTTTGACACACTTGACCGTCGTGCGTCAATGCTCGCCCAGAGCGATCCCGACACACGGCGCAGACTTATGATACTGAGGGTGCTGTCGCGCCTCGACACTCCGTGGCAGGAATCGGGCGCACTCGTTGACGCCGCCTCAAGCGGCGACAATACCACCATCGGAGCGTTGGCCCGACTGGTGATGTCCTACAATTTCCTGCGCGGCATAGAGGTATACGAGGCCCGACAGACTCTCAAGCGGGAGATTTACCGTCTGCTCGACCTCCCAATGCCCGATACCCTCCACACCCGTGTGGCCCAGGAAGAGGACCTTTACCACGAATTCAAGACATCACTCATATATCCTCCTGAGCGCGACAGACACATGACAGCCGACCCGCGTCTACAGGTAGCCGACATCATGAAAGGTATCGACGCCATGCTCAATCAGAAGGGAGGAACCCTGTTTATCGGCGTAAACAACAACGGTCAGCCCGTGGGGCTTCATTCCGACTTCGTATACCTCAACGGTGGAATCGACGATTACGATATCCAGGATGTGAAAGACAAGTTCAGGCTCATGCTTGACAATGGCATGCGCCGGCACTTCGGAGCCGCCCCGGAGGGCATCGTGCTTTATCCCGATTATGTTAAACCGGAGTTTGACTTTATCGACGGACAGTGGGTATGCCGCATCGACGTGCGCCCTGCTCCGTCCATAATACCCATGACCGATGGCACGGTATACGTGCGAGGCATAAACGGGAAGGGCGAACCGCTCACTCCAAAGGAGATAAAATCGCTGAAAACCACCCGATAAGTCCGGCAATATCTTGCCGTGAGAACGCACTATGACTACAAGCCATGCATGTATCGACAAGGAGTCTGCGGATAACTGATTTTTATCAGCGTATCCGCAGACTCCCGGATATATATTGACAGCAGATGGATATGATGGTTGTAGAGATTTGTATTAGGCATCCAATGCTGCTGGATCCGCACTCAATTCAGGATTAGTGCAATCCGTTATCTTTTCTCGATTCTCAACAGAGTGACCGGCGTATAATCCGTGTGCAGGCCGACTCTGTCCCTTCCATATGTCGTGGCTGTATTTCTATATCTTATGCCTCCTTTCTATTAGCTGTGGCATGCGGTGATTCAGATATTGCCGCGGCTTTCCGCATGCGGCTTCCGGAAAAGGTAAGAGCGGATACGACCGATTTGGGATTTCTATTCTGAGAGCCATTACATCTGTGTGTGTATGGACTCTTGTAGTTCCGTCGGGAAACTTCGCATGCATCCTTTCATGCCCCACCCGCTCTTGCCGGAAGTATATGCATAACGAAGACCCTGATGAAAAAGTTAGCTCCGGGAGCCACTTTTTATGACATTTACAAAAAGTTTCACATAGCTTTTGTTAATATTTCCCGATTATTGTGTATCTTTGGCATACAGCGCCAGCCTCCGGCAGGTAGGCTAATACAATTAACAATCGTCTACATCCTCAACACCCCGACAATATGAAATTAATAACAAGAGCCATTTGTGCTGCTGCCATATGTGCCGTGGCCACTGCTACGCTGACACTGTGCGTAGGCAAGAACACCGATATCGAAGGAAGATGGGTCCAGCCTGTGCCGGGACAGCCTGATGCATGCCAGGGAATTGCACTCGAGCCTGATGGAAAAGCCTCATCAATAAATATGGCCACACTCGCCTACGACACATGGACCATCGAAGGCAACCGCCTCATACTCGGAGGCAAAAGCATAGGCAACGGCCAGACAATCGATTTCTCCGACACCCTTGTCATTGTCAGACTGTCGGCAGATACCTTGGTACTGCGAATGGACGCGATGGCCCTCGAATATACAAGAGAAAAATGCCAATAGGCCGTCAAGCCAAGAAACTGTTTAAGAGCTTGTTTAATAATAGCTGACAAAACTGTAATGCCGACGTCGGGCAGGATATCCCGAATCCGACTGATTGCAATATGCCTCTTTCTCAAACGATATATTGAGGTATCCTTTGTGTAAACCCCTGTACTGTATTACCCGTATCAGCCATTCCACCACATACGCCAGATAGAAAAACAGATATCCGAGCTCTTTCATCTGCTCGGTATGTATTTTCTCATGGGTAATGATTGTGCGGCTACACGGCCCCTTGGCAAACAAAACTCCGAAGAGATTTATGGCATAATACCGTTTGCCGATAGGAATCAGTCTGTTATAGATAATCCTCATTGTCCTGTAGTGTCATTTTTTACACACCTGATATATATAACAACGTAGACGGCGGCCGATTATTCAGCCGCCGTCCTCTGTATGGATATTCGGAATTTGCCATAAGCTACTCAACCACGAAGTCGATACGACGGTTGGGCGACAATTCCTTTGATATAGGATCGGAAGTGTTAAGACCGCTGGCTTTCAGACAGTCGGGAGCCACACCCTTGCTTACAAGATAGTCGACGACAGTGGCGGCACGCTTATCGGAAAGCACCTGGTTGGCCTGTGGATTACCCTCACGCGAAGCATATCCGTTGACAGTCATCTTCATTCCGGGATTTTCCTTCATTATCCCGGCCACATTGTCGAGAATTGCCTTGGCCTCGGGCTTCAGCTGATATTCACCTACAGGATACTCAATTGCATCAAACTGTTTCTGATACTTCTCTATCTGAGCAACAGCTTCGGCCGATGCGGTAGTGCACTTGCCGGTGTTGCCTGTAGCCTTGGCTGTAGCGGCACCCGCGGCGTCATCGACAGCGGTACCGGCAGCGGAAGTCACGCCATCGGCAGCAGTAGCGGCAGTCTGACCGGCAACTCCGGCGGCTTCATCGACAACAATGGTAGTTTCGGTGATTTCCCCTGCCGGAACCACAGTGTCATCCTTGCTGCAGCACTTGCCGATAAACATCGCTATGAGAAATATGATAAGAATACCGAGCAGCACCCACAGCCATCCCAGACAGCCACGTTTCATCTTGCTCTCTTCATATTGCTGTACTGTCTCTATCTCTCCGCCCGGGACGAAGCCATTGACATATTCTATATAGTAAGACCCTTTCTTGCCGACCTGTTGCTGATGCTCGAATTCAGCAACTTCGATGTCGAAATCCGCAGCACGGCGCACCAGATTGTCATACGAGGGCTTTGTCCAAAGTTTTGCCATGGCGACCCTCTTGCCATCGGCAGTCTCGATTACCTCATCGGCCGATGTAAAATAGTGTTCGTCGGCATCCGGGGTGTCGGCATCGATGAAAATTTCGGCCACACCTTTGTCAGGCGACAGTGCGTCGGGAAAGGCATTGCGCAGATCGTCAATGGTTGCCTCGGGATACAGCTTCATGTATGCATGAATAATACCCAGTGCTGTTCGGTTTTGAGCCTGTCCGTAGACTCTGATTTTGCTTGCCATGATTCTCTTTTTTGGGGTTAGAAACTTTGAGAAAATTTTATTGAAGAGTAGGCTATATTTATGAAATGATTTGTGCAACAAAAAGTTTATATACAGTATGTTAATTTATAGCTTATTTAATAAGTAATCCGCGAATAGACTTACAGCTTGTTTATAACAACAATACCCCAAACAACAGCTATTCTATCACTCCTGTTTATCACCTCGCATCACAATCCTGCCCTTCCACAAAACCCAAGAGCCTGCTTAATAATATTAACTCAAAAAGTGTTTACAAATGCAAACACTCAGCCCCGCAATCATCCGGTCTATTCAACCATCCGGCCGCCCAAGAAGTGCTGTAACATCACTGAGTCATAGAAGCCATTCCGGCATCCTCCTGCCAAAGACTCGGAACATTCAGAGCTTGTCTACATATGTCGATAAGTTTTTTGGAATTTGTAGTTGCAAATTTTTGGGGAAATATATGGAATTTCTGTAACTTTACACCCTTAAAATGTTGAGCTATGACTGAGCAGCCTTACCACATACCCGCACTGCTTGATGCGACCATCAAAGGCCTTGATATAAAGCCTGATGGCACCTATGTCGACGTCACCTTCGGCGGCGGCGGACATTCGCGTGCGATTATGAGCCGGCTTGGTTGCGGAGGGCGTCTGCTCAGTTTCGACCAGGACGCCGACGCGATGGCCAACGCCATCGACGATTCGAGGTTCACATTCGTCTACGGAAACTTCAGGTTTCTGCGCAATTTCCTGCGCTTCTACGACGCGCCACAGGTCGACGGAATTCTTGCCGACCTCGGAGTATCGTTCCACCATTTCGATGACCCCGAACGCGGATTCTCATTCCGGTTTGACGGACCGCTCGACATGCGCATGAACCGTCGCGCCGAACATTCCGCAGCATGGTTCATGGCCAACGCCTCAGAGGATGACCTTGCGCGTATGTTCACCCTCTACGGAGAGCTCCGTCAGGGAAAGCGCCTCGCTCGCGCTATCGTGAAAGAGCGCGACAACTCTCCTGTCGACACCGTAGAGCGCCTTATCGACCTGTCACGTCCATTCATCGACAAGCGTCGCGAAAAGAAAGAGCTCGCCCAGGTGTTCCAGGCACTGCGCATAGAGGTAAACGGCGAGATGGAAGCCCTCCAGGCATTCCTGCGCCAGTCGCTCGAAGTGCTCAAACCCGGCGGACGGCTCGCAGTAATCACCTACCACTCGCTTGAAGACCGCCTGGTAAAAAACTTCATGCGCACGGGCAACCTCGACGGACAACTCCGGCAGGATTTCTACGGACGCAACCTGTCGCCTCTCCGCCTCCTCACCTCCAAACCCATAGTACCCGACGATGCCGAAGTCGAAGCCAATCCTCGCTCGCGCAGCGCTAAGCTCCGCATCGCCGAAAAGATATAAACCGGCCCTCTCCACCGACCACAATGGCAAAGAAAACAACATCAAAACGCAATAGCGACAACATAATACTGAGGATAGTCCACGGACGTCTGCTCCCGATCGACTACTTCGTAAAGCATTGGGTCTACGTACTCCTCTGTGTAGGAATGATTATGGTGTATATCACCAACCGCTATCAGTGCCTGACACGCATGGAAGAGATACGCAAACTCGAGCATGAACTTGAAATCGTACAGACGGAACGCATTCGCGAGCGCAGCGAATACATGAGCCGCATACGCGAGTCGTCGATGCAGGAGCTCGTCGACACGATGCACCTCAACCTGAGGGTACAGGACAAACCACCCTACAGGCTCAAGCCGCGATGACCCCGGAGTGTCCCGCATAAGCCTCCACCGCAAGCCTCATCTCCACAATCTCCAAACAATCAGTTCATGTCATAGCAACGCATGGATTCAAGCGCACGATGAAAAAAGAAAACCGCTCGCACATATTACTTCGATATGCCGTAATCATCGGTCTGATATTCCTGTTTGCCGGAGCTGTCGTGTACCATTCGCTCGACAACACCGTGCTGTCAGCGCCAAAATGGAACGAGAAAGCCATGCAGGAACTGTCAAGAGTGGTATCCCTCCCTCCCGACCGCGGCAACATTCTCGCCGACAACGGCAGCATACTCGCCACAAATCTCTGCTTCTACAACATACGCATCGACTACCGGAGCGAACGATTCCTCGAAGGACGCTATCTTGTAGCTGTCGACTCTCTCGCCGACAGTCTGGCAAAATATTTCCCCATACGCGACAAGGCCGGATGGAAGAAACGCCTCATGAAACCTCTGGAGAAAGAGAAAAGAAAGCGCCCGAGAGCCTATAAACTCCTCGGCAACATATCAGACACCCAGTACCAGCTGTTGCGCACATTTCCGTTCTTCAACATCCCCAACCGCAACAAGACCGGGCTAACCCGCGAGCCGGTAATGCGACGCGTCAACCCCTACGGAGCCATGGCGCGACGCTCAATCGGAGGCGTCGGCATCGACTCCATCACCGGAGAGACCCACGGCATATCGGGGCTTGAACGAGCCCTCGACTCGCTACTCTACGGCACGCCGGGAGTGGCAAAAAAAGTGCCACTGACAAAAGACATTGTCAACTGGACCGACATACCCCCCGTCAACGGCTACAACATAAAGACCACCATCGACATCAACATGCAGGATATCGTGGAGAATTCACTCAACGATGTCCTTACGGCATGCGACGCCGACTGGGGAGTAGCCGTACTGATGGAAGTATCCACAGGCAACATCAAGGCGATATCCAACCTTGAGAAAAACCGTGCCGGCACCGAATACATCGAAGGCATGAACCGCGCCGTACTCGGCTACGAGCCCGGCTCGGTGGTAAAGACTCTCTCCATGATAATTGCGCTCGAAGACGGCATCGTGACCGATGTAAATCAGGTAATACCGACCGGCCGCGCATTCCCCTATGCCGGCGGACGACCCATCACCGACAGCCACGCATGCGACGCCATGCCGGTAAGTGAAGTAATAGAGCGTTCATCCAACATCGGGATGGCCAAGATAATCACCTCGCGCTACGGCGACAACCCTGGCGACTTCTACTCGCGCCTGAAACAGCTCGGATTTCTCGACCCGATGAATACCGGTATCGCCGGCGAGCGTCCACCGCGTATCGACAGTGTCGCCAACAACCGCGGAGGCCGAATAGCCCTTTCGCGCATGTGCTACGGATATTCCACAGAAATTCCGCCGCTCTACACCCTCTCCATATACAATGCCATAGCCAACGACGGCGTATACGTAAAGCCTCGACTGGTAAAGGAACTGATAGGCAACAACGGCGTAGACTCCGTGCTGCCCGTGACATATATGGGCAACGGACGCGCATGCTCCCCGCAGACAGCCGAGCGGATGCGCACGATGCTCACCCAGGTGGTATGGGGCGACCACGGCACCGGAAAGATGCTCCGCAACGACAAAGTACGCATTGCCGGAAAGACCGGCACATGCTATATGATTGAAGGCGGAGGCTACAATACCTCCAAGAAGCGCCTCGCCTTCTGCGGATTCTTCCCGGCTGAAAAGCCACAGTACTCCTGTATTGTGCTCACATGCCATCCGAGACAGAACTTCTTCGGAGCCGCCTCCACCTCAGGTACCGTACTGAAAAACGTGGCGATGAAAATGTACTCACGCGGAATGCTCAACAACAGTTCCGACTTCCACAGCGACGCCCGGCCCGACCCGGGAGTACCCACATTTTTCGCAACCACGCGTCCTCACATAGAACGCCTGCGTGAGTCATTCGAAATACCGCGGGTAAAGCACTTCGCCACCTCCGACAAGCACTCCGACGGACTGCCATCGGTCATCGGATGCTCGCTGCGCGAAGCTCTCAACCGACTTGAAAAAGCCGGGGCTGAAGTGACTTTCTCGGGCACAGGATTCGTGATAGCGCAGACCCCGTCGCCCGGACACATTCCGGCATACGGGACAAGCGTGCATCTCACCCTCGCACAATAAAAAGACCTGACAACAACGACATTTCACCATTTTAAACTTTCATATATGAAAGCCCTTTCACAACTCCTTTCCGCAATACCGGTGATTGAAGTCATCGGTTCGGACGACAAGCAGATAACCGACGTCGTAAGCGACTCCCGACGCGTAACCACCGGCTCGCTTTTCGTGGCCGTCCGCGGCACCCAGGTCGACGGACACACTTTCATCCCTCTGCTCCAATATAGCGGGGTAGCCGCTATCGTATGCGAAGAACTGCCGGAGTTTCTCGAGACATCGATTACATATATAAGAGTGGCCAACTCGGCTGTGGCTCTGGGACACCTCGCCTCTGAATGGTACGACAATCCCTCGCGCCAGCTGAAACTCGTCGGTGTCACAGGCACCAACGGAAAGACCACCACCGCCACTCTCATCTACGAGATGGCCCGCCTGATGGGCTACAAAGCCGGACTTCTGTCAACCGTATGCAACTATATCGACACTGAAGCCGTGCCCACAAGCCAGACCACTCCCGACCCGCTTACAATCAACGCCCTGCTACGCCGCATGGTCGACACCGGATGTCTCTACGCATCCATGGAGGTAAGCTCCCACGCCGCCCACCAGCACCGCATCGCCGGGCTCCACTTTGCCGGAGGAATATTTTCCAACCTCACACGCGACCACCTCGACTACCACAAGACCGTCGAAGCATATCTGCAGGCAAAGAAATCATTCTTCGACGACCTGCCATCGACAGCATTCGCCCTCACCAACGCCGACGACAAAGTCGGCTCGGTAATGCTACAGAACACACTCGCAAAAAAATACACATACTCGCTGCGCACACAGGCCGACTTCGTTGGCCGCGTAATCGAGAGCCGTCTCGACGGAACCTCAATGTCATTCAACGGACGCGAAGTCGAGGTACTCTTTACCGGACGCTTCAACGCCTACAACCTTACGGCTGTATACGCCGCCTCAGTGCTCATCGGATGGCCCGTCGAGCAGGTGCTCGTAGGCATGAGCCGCCTCGTGCCCGTGGCCGGACGATTCCAGGCATTCCACTCACCCAAGGGATTCACGGCAATCGTCGACTACGCCCATACTCCCGACGCCGTCGTCAATGTGCTGCAGGCCATACGCGAGGTAATAGGCAACCGAGGCTCAATCATCACAGTAGTCGGAGCCGGAGGAAACCGCGACAAAGGCAAGCGCCCCATCATGGCTAAAGAGGCAGCCCTGCGCAGCGACCGGCTTATACTTACATCCGACAACCCGCGCGACGAGGACCCCGCCGACATCATCCGCGACATGGAGCAGGGACTCGACATCGAGGGACGCAAAAAGACCCTCAGCATTGCCGACCGACGGGAGGCGATACGGGCTGCCGCTGCCATAGCTCAGCCGGGCGATGTAATTCTGATTGCAGGAAAGGGACATGAGGACTACCAGGAAATCAAAGGTGTGAAACATCACTTCGACGACCGCGAGGTAGTAAAAGAATTCCTCCAGTAAACACCTCATCCCTCCCCCACCTGTCTCGTATAAAAAACTGACGCTGCCGACGATGTTAGGGGTGTGGATCTCG
>NZ_JAIDKI010000080.1 GCF_029051885.1 Muribaculum sp. | reverse complement strand
TTGTAGAAGTTTGCGATTAGGTCGACGGCTGTTTTTGTGGCGACTTCGACGCATTTTTCAACGGTGGGGGTTTTCTTTCCGAGTTTCCATTCGTTGGCTTTTACCTGGTCGATGGAGCTGAATGCGGCCTGCTGCATAAGGGCTATTGTAGCTTCATGGCCGGTGTCGCGGAGGGTTTCGAAGTAGAGTTGGAGGGCGGCGTGGTAGGCTGTGCCGGCGGCAGTGGTGGCTGAGCGGCGCGATGGCTCGCGGTAGATGTAGCGGCGCTCAAACTCTTTTTCGTTGCGGGCGAATGTTGCGATGCCGGAGTAGGACCAGGAGTCGATGAGGAAGTCAGAGAGGTGATTTTCGAGTTCATCGCCTCGGAGGAGGGAGTATTTGTTGATGGCGGGCGTCATGGCATGTCAGTTGCGGGTTGCGGGTCGGCGGGTTGGTCGGGGATGGACTTTTTGGCGGTGCGGTTGCGGAGTTTTTCTTTGGCATCCTCCATAGCGGCTGTTGATGGTTTGGTCTTGGGCTTGGTGGATGCGGGGAGGGAGTCGTTGACTTCCTCATATTCTACGTCGACGATGTCGCAGGCTTCTTCGGTGGTGCGGAATCCCATTGCCATTTCGGGGGCAAAGGATGATACCCAGAATGAGGCGGCGCGGTAACGGAGCATGAGCTCGGGCATGGTGGGCCATTTGGAGCCGTCTTTTGTGTACCATCCTTCGCCGACAGCCATGCGGATTGATACAGGCGGGGAGACGAGTTCGCGGCCTGTGGCTTTTTCGGTGGCGTAGGCTATGCAGACGAGGTTGTCGAGGTCGGGATGTTCGAATGGTTTCTGGATTTCGCGATTTTTACCGTCGGGTGCTTTTTGCCATGTCTTGTAGTTGATGTTGCCTACTTTTCCGTCGATTGAGAAGCGATAGTCGAGTGTGGTGTAGCGTCCGCAGGTGTTGACGCATCCGATTAGGAATTTTGCTTTCCATGTGGGGTTGCCTTTTACGATGCATAGGTTCTGCATGACGGTGAGCGGGAGGATCTGCAGGCGGCAGGCGATTTCGACGGCTATTACGCAGTCGCCGAGGTTGCCTTTGTAGGCGGCGGGTACGAAGTTGGACTCGGAGAGTGGCTTTGCGATGCGCTGGAAGGTTTCGAACTGTCGCTGCATCTGACCGGCGAGTGAGCGGTTGTAGTCGGAGGCTGACTGCAGTTCGGCGATTTTCAGCTGAGTTTCGGCTTTCTTGAATTCGACGTCAAGGGCTGTGAGCTCTTTTGCCTGGGCGGCGGGAGCGGGTTGTGGTTGCTGGGTGGTGCTGCACATGTTGATGGTTGTTTTAATGTTTATTAATATGGGAAATGGCATGGATTGTGTCATGTAGGGAAAAAAGCCGGCCCCAACTCGTGGGGCCGGCTAACCTAAACCTAAACATGAGCAGAATCGGTGAATTCCACTTGTGGAAGAGGCCGGATTTGAACCGGCGGCCTACAGCTGCGGTTGAGGGCTTATGCTACGTTTTGTCAATTTTCACTGCCTGATTGCCGGGGCTGTCGCTCTGACCTGACTGAGCTACTCTTCCTTGTGGCAAGCGGAGGCTGGTGCCCGGGCTTGCCCGCTGCGGTGGCGCTTCACAGCGTGGCCGCAGCATCACTCTTAATCCTAAAATTTACTATGAAAACACTTGTCTTATTCAATAAGGACAGCAGGAGGGAGTCGAACCCTCGTGGTCGGGAGCCGAGGACGGATTAAGGCACATACTATTTCAGCCTCCTGGGTTGGCGGGCATTCCGGCCCGCACCTTACGCCGCATGCTGCTGTCGCACACCATATTGGTTTTATTTTTGTCGGGGATTTTTTGTGGGGGAAATCAATATGTAGTGCAGCGACTTAACGCTGCTTTAAAAGTCATACTTGCTACTGGCGTCCATAGCGTCCGTTCGTGTGTGTGTCGCATCGGGGCGTTTATCTCCCGATTAGCTACCGTCTCGCTATGTATGGGTTGAGGTACGCGTACCTTGCGAGGTCAGGCCACCCGCTATGGGCGTTTTTATTGATGGCAACCGGCATCGTGGGGACGATGGGTTGTTGGCGGGAAGGGAGGGATTCGAACCTTCAATCGGCAGGTGTGGGGCTGCGTCCGGGCGCCGGGGAAGGAGCGGTGGTTGGCGCGGGGACTCTGCGGATTCCGTTATCGCAGACTTCTTTCCCAGTGTCTCCCCCGGAACGTTGTTGGCTGCCCGGGGGAGGGTTATAAATCATTATAGGGAATCATCATTGTGGTGGTGCCTCAATGGTGAGTCGGTTTTACGCCTGATGGGGCGACGGGGGCAATCGCTGCTGACCCGCTGTGTTGTTGCATTCTTTCTACATGAAGTTGAATTGTTTTCGCCTCTCTTGGCGGGGTGTCCTCGCGGATTGGCCCTATAGTTGGTGGCCCGAGACGGATTTGAACCGTCGACATGCCCGTTGTGGGGGGTGCTCTGCCTGACTGAGCTATCGGGCCTTGGAAGTCGCCATGTGCCTCACGGCGCTACGCGACTCGAGAATCGATTATAGACTTTAGGAATATTCAAACCTAAAACATCGGTGGATAGAAATGTTAAAAACCAAAAATGCAATGTTTCTAATCTTAGAAGTAGTCCTGTTGTGTGGCTTGGAGGAGGCGTAGCTCGGCTGTGCAGTACTCCAGTTTGCCCGGTCGTTTGCAGGGGTTAACTTTGCCCTGTCTGCGCCACCGCTCTATGTTCCTGCGCCCGAATATCTCATAGGCTTTTCGTTGGCTGATGTATTCGGGGTCGGTTTCATCTTTCTTAAGAAGATGGACAACCTCGGCAGCTATGTCTTTTACGAAAATGCCATAGGGTACGCTCTTGTCGGCGAATTGGATAAAAGCTGTGGTCATGTTGATGCTGAGGATTAGTTTAGTCCTTTGAAGGCATTGGCGTGGTAGCGTGCGATGATTTGGTCGGTATGGCGCCAACGACGGTATAGGGATGTTAGAATGAGGGCGGAAACTATGGCTATGAGTTTGGATGCCCAGAAGTGGATGAGCCAAATTTGGAGGTCGGGGGTAGGGGTGGGGATGGAGAGTAGTCCGATGAGTGTTGCGCCGAACAGGATGATGAGAATTGTGACGCGGATGAGGGAGTGGATTGTCATAAGAGGATGGGGGGTGTTAGAGAGTTTCTTGAACGAGGTCGTAGAGGTCGCGGCGTATTTCGAGTAGATGGCTGCGGGCCTCGTCGGTGTCGGCTATGGCGATGAGGACGTCGATGTTGTGGTAGTCCCAACGGGAGAAGGCGTCGGCCTTGGCGATGAGTTTTTTGTCGAAATCGGTCATTGTGGTGGTTTTAGGTGGATGGATTTATTGCCCTTGATGCTTTGATGCTTGATTGTTTCGTGGGAAAAGTTCTTGAGGAGTCGTATTGAAGTGACGGGCGAGAACTTCCTGTGTTAGGGCATCGGGTTCGGTTTCCCCAGAGAGCCATCGACGGACTGCAAGCTCGCTTTTGCATGTGACACTCGCTACCTCGCGAATGAATGCGGTCGCGGGAGCTATCGGTCGTTGCTGATTTTTAGCCTGTTGATACTTTTCTAAAAGTGTCATGTTTATTTGTATTTATTGTACTTGTTGTCTATCTTTGCGATAGTAATAAACTATCGTGATGCAAAGATATAGCATTGTGCAACATAATGCAACGATATGCATCATAATTAACCTTGTTTAACAATAAAATATATCGGCATGAAAAATCGCCTTGCCCAATATTTGCGAGTCAAACATCTATCCATGAGGGCATTTGCAGAAAAATGCTCTATTAATGTAAGTGTATTGTCTCGTATCAGCGAAGCAACAAGTCCTGCTAACCTTAAACATATTGATGAATCTTCTGACCTTAATGTGGACTGGCTACTTACTGGCGAGGGCGAGATGCTAAAGAGGGCAATCGATATGGGCACATCAAGCACATCTGTTGTGTCTGAGAAGCCTTTCCGTACCTACTTCAAGGAGGAGAATGTGAGAATGGTGCCGCTGCTGAATATTGACAGCGTGGGTGGGATGCATTCAGCAAATGAGGTAGGGGAGTATGAGCCGGAGTTTATATTGGATATGCTTCCCTTTAAAGGCGCTATACAAGGCGACGTGGCTATAAAGGAAACCGGTGATTCGATGTCTCCGCGGATTCCATCGGGCGCAATCATGTTGCTAAGGCGCGTTATGGAATGGCAGGAGTATTTTGGCTACGGGCATGTGTTTGTGCTGGTGCTGACTGATGGCCGGAGTATAACGAAGCGTGGCACCAACGGTGTTGAGAATCCGAACGAATATGTGCTGTGTGAGTCAATTAATCCTTCCTATCCGTCGGAGGAGCTGCCGAAAAAGATGATATTCTCGGTGTGGAAGGTGATTGATGTGCTGGTTCATGAGGGGTATTAAAAAGAACGGTATATGCGACGTATAGTATTTTTGTTGTGCGGGATATTGATGGTTGGATTTATGTCTGCAAAGACGTCAATTCATGAGCAGCGTGTCTTACTTAAGAAATTCGATTTAAAAGACACATTGATAACTTTTGATTCTCCGGGAAGGTATTGGCCATTCATTCAGGAAAACAGTAGATCATTCCAAAGTGCATTAAAGGCTGCCAAAAGTGGCAAAGCTCGTGAGGCACAAAGAGCAATAGGATTGGCAATTAGTGAAATACGAGGAACTATGCCGCCTAAGGAAGATATCGGGGAGGTCGGTGAATTGCTGGATTCGCTTGTGGCCGGGTCGGGGATTCGGGAAATATTGCCGTATGAGGCTAAATTGTATATTGATATGTCGGATTATCCAAATGCCTATGCATTGCCGGACGGATCTGTTTATATGACTGCTGGTATGCTGATGAGAATGGATTTTGACTATAATTTGCTGATGTGCGTGTATGCGCATGAGCTTACACATGTAATCCTGCAACATAGTTTCCTCGCGGCTCATGATGCTGTTAAACGTAAGAAAAAGGCCGAAATGATGGCCGGTATATTTACTGCTGTATCGGTTGGAGCTGCGATGTATGCCGATGTTTCGCTTGCGTCTAATGGTGTTAAGACTTATGGAGATAATACGACGAATGCCGTGCGCTTGTCACAAGAGGTTAAAAAATCGTTGAATAAGAATGCGCAAACATTTTCGATGGTATATGGGCGTGAGCAGGAATATGAGGCCGATATATTGGGCTATAGATTTATCAGAAGTCTTGGTATTGACGGGCGGTATTATATCGAGATGCTACGGCGGCTGAATTCCAAACTTGAAATATTCAGTAATGATGAGTCGACTCATCCTTTGACGGATGATAGAATAGCGCTGATTGAATATATCAGAACAAATCCCTCGCTAAAGATACATTATCATGAAGTTGTGGATGATGATATCTACGTTAAGGATTAATTTTGAAGTCCATCACGATGCATCTGTCGGTGATATTGAATTTAATGGAGGATAGGAGATATCAAACTGTTGGAGGATCATAAATGAGAACGCAAAGATTAACTTAAGATAATGATATGTTCTATCGAAAGACCGCATATGGTATTACGGATAAACTGGTGGATTTCTATGTGCCAATAGCAATATTGTGCGCCATATCAGTCAGTATCGCAATGGTTGTTTTAAAGCCGAAGGCATGGTATATCGTATTCATTGTCGCCCCTTTTGCTGCTTGGGTTGGTCCTTTTGCAATTTTGTTGCCCGTTTATTTTGTAGAAGTATTAACATATGGTATCTTGCATCCTAAGAAATCATACAAAAATATTCTGATTGGCATCCTTTTTACTTCTTGCTTTATAGGCTGTGGGGTTATTACTTTCGGGATTGTAAGATTTTGCGCAGCTCGCTTTGCAACGCCCGACCCAAGCACATGGGAGTTTGCATATGTTTCAGAAAGTCCGAACGCACATCGCTATCACTATTCAGAGCACTGCAAGGCTTTAAGACGGACAACTTACGATATCGAAATGTTGTCGGTGGATGAAGCGGAAGATTACGAATATGAGCCATGTGGCCTATGCTTGAAAGAATCAGTCCGAGAACAATGGGATGATGCCGCAGGAGTGGTTTTCATTCCAGTTAGTTGTTTGTTATTTGGACTGATTAACAAGATTGACCAGTTTAACAAGAAGTACAAACTCCGTAATCCGATAGTAAAACGATGACTAACGAACAGCAAGAACTTGACAAACTCGGAATACTCTTCAATGCCGTGCAGAGTCTCGATGAGGAAGAGCCGGATTTCTATGGCGAACTGAAGCAATGTGCATGGAACATCCTGTATGAAAATCCCGGTACTGAGTTTGGGGACTGGATGAACATGCTTATTGAGCAATACCCCACCGAGGTGATGGACGCCATCGGCTCACACCCTGCCGAAACGTATGCCTCGCTTACCGATATGTGGGATACCGAGGACTACGAGGATGCGGATACTGGTGAGTGCCATACGTTCAAGGACTGGGCTGAATACTTCGCTACCGACAGTTCCGTAGAATTATATGACTTGCTCGCCGAGGCAAGACGCAATATAATGCGTTTAGAGACACGGCAACATTAAAAATGATATGACCCTCAGTCGAGCGCATAAAGTCCGGCAGAGGGGCATTTCTGAAAGAAATAGAGGGTGTTCAGCCCTCTACATCATAACCTCAAATCAAATTTAATGGAATGTGACATGAAATAAACCAACAATCATTCACACAAACGTATCTTGTACAAAAGGCGTACACAACCCGTATAACCTACATATTATGTTAGTTTTATGCTTGCGGCGCAGGCCAGTCTGGAAGACTAAGACATAACGTAACATAATCCGACAGTTAGGCTGTAACGCTTTGAGAAATCAGGCGTTACAGCCTAAGTTGTTCTTAGGGGGTTCGTGTATTCTGCATGATGTTTGTGCAGAATATGGCGGCAAAACTTACAAAATATGGCATATCATTCAGAAGTGGCACTTACAAGTATTTACAATCATAATTACAAATGAAAATGGTTACATTCAAAGCTGTGTTTAGATGGCCTTGTTCGGATGGTTTCTACTCGGTTTACATTCGTGTTAGATGCCTATTTGGCTGAAGCTACAATTTATGGCAATCTACTTTTATATAAGGAGTGCAACGCCATAGGGCGATTGTGTCGTTTTTATTTGGATGCTTTGAAGTTGAATATTGGACGTATGATTGTGTCAATTTTAACAGTGTCGCCTATATTGGCTATGATTTCCTCTGCCGGTTTATAGGCCATAGGAGACTCATCGCGGGTGAAATCGTTGACAGATTCGGAGTAGATTCCCTGCATGGATGTCTCGAAGTCCTCCATCGTGATTTTCTCGTAAGCCTGTGTGCGACTCAATACACGTCCGGCACCGTGGGGTGCGGAATAGTTCCAGTCGGGATTGCCCTTGCCGGTGCAAAGTAGCGAACCGTCGCGCATATTCAGTGGAATTATGCAGCGCTCACCTTCGGCAGCTGAGATTGAACCTTTACGGATTATGTTATCATCGCTGATATAGTTGTGGACAGATTCAAATTCCTCCTCTACTTCTACTTTTGGGAAGAATTTCATAAGCAGCAACGAGATGAGTTTGCGGTTGAGTACTGCCCAACGCTGGCAAAGACGCATATCATGGAGGTATTGATGGCGGGATTCACCTTCTACGTAGCAGAGTGCAGCAGGGAGTGACGGTTCTGCCTCCTGATATTCCTTTCGCATTTTCTTTATGACGCTCTGCAACTCCGAGCGACGTCCGGCGGCTTTGTATTCTTCGATGGTGCGTTTGATTGTTTCCTCAAAGTCGTCGGCACCATCAGTAAGATGCTTGACGGCTTTTGCCTGATATATGTCGGCCACCTGCTTTCCAAGGTTTCGAGAGCCGGTATGTATCACGAGGTATACATTCCCTTCATTATCCTTGTCGAGTTCGATGAAGTGATTGCCTCCACCAAGCGAGCCAATGGCTTTATTGATTCGCCCGGAGTCTTTAATTTCGCGATAACAATAAAGTTCGGTCACAAGTTGTTTTGCCTCACGGTAAATTTCCATCTCCTCGTCGACAAGAGGCTTGAATCCAAACCGATCTTCACGCACAATCATGCCGGAAGGAACATTGCTACGGATGTGTTCATGGAAAGCATGATAATCAATATCAGTGAGTTTCCCGAGATTGAGTATGCGCATACCGCAGCCTATGTCAACCCCTACGATATTTGGTATGACTTTGTCGCCGAGGTCGCCGGTGAATCCGATAACGCACCCGGCTCCTGCGTGTACATCGGGCATGATACGTATCTTCTTGTCGGAAAATACATCAATCGAGAGCAATTCCTTGATTTGCTCCAACGCATTCTCATCAATTCTGTCTGTGAATATCTTCACGTCATATCCTTCGATTGTCTTCATATGCTGTTGTTTTAATGCTACAAAGTTAGATTCCAATTGCGCAATTAATCTGCGCACTATTATCTAAGAGAATGTTTTAATTTAATTTTATGAAATTTTAGAGGTCTTTCCGGTCTGTTTCGAGCTTTCATTCAGTCATTATGGAATCCCATAATTTCTTCATCCAATCTCAAAACATTCTCGGAAATCCTCTCTAAATCTTTGCATAAGCCAAATCCAAACATTCTCTAAATTTACATTTTATCATATTTTCAGTCTATGACCTTCACAGACAGTTTATGAAATGGTAGCAATGTGATTGGTTTCGACATACTGATTGTGCCGAGTGGGGTAGAAGTCATGTCACACCAAATATAATTCCGAAAAAAATGCCGAAGAGAAGACGACATCAGCAGGGCAAATATAAGCCAAAACAACCTATAGAGCCCAATTTTGTGGGGCCCAAACCTCTCACTCTTTTTCAGCCCGGGAATGTCTTGTGGGGAGCAAAAGACGGTAACGGAAATATTGAAATAGAGCCTATATATATATAGGCGATTGGAGCAGACTGAAGAGCAAAAAATACGTAACGAAGTGCTCCTTGTATCTCAGGATACCGTTCTATCTGTCACGCCTTAGTTGTTTCCTGGTTCTCCTCTGAATTTTTCGAAAGGGATGATTGAGTGCGCGTCATTACTTAGAACTATTATAGTGTGAGGCTGCTATCCGTACGCTTTCCGCCACACGTGCGCGGAATTCGGGTGGCGCAATTACTTCGATGTGGCCTCCATATCCGAGGATAAGGCGCTCAAGTTCGTTGTTAATGACAACTTTCAGCGATAGCTGGATTGAGCCATCGCGAAAGCGTTGTTCCACTTTCTGTGACTTATGAAACGGCTTTGACTCAACGTATGGAGCCTGTTGACGGTCTATTTTGACGACTACACGGCGCGACTTGTCGTGGATTCCTTTTGTCACACCGATAGTTTCGTCAAAGAAATGTTCTGGGTCGAAGTCAACACATTTTTTGAATGGATGCTCCTTGGCAAGCGTAACTGACTGAATGCGGTCGAGAGCAAAGATATTGACTTGCGGGGCATGATTGGTTGCTTTCTCTCCAATGAGAAACCAGCGGTTGCGGTATTCCTTTAGCAGGTAGGGATACACGACCAAAGCCTCAGCATGTCGTGCTTTAAACGATTGATATTCTATGGTGATAGTCTGCTGCTTGCGCACTGCATCGTATATGACTCCGATAAATTTAGCCCCTCTGTATCCTTCCACATACTCCATATCCATGGCCGGAGCGGAAGATCCGGTATGTCGCGAAATCTGCTCATTGAGTTTGCTGATGGTGTCAATTGACGATGCCAACTGTGGGAATCCCTGCAACTGACGCAATATGTCGAGAGCCGAGTTTAGTGCATCGAGACCTTCATCATTGAGAGGAAGATGAGTGATACTGAAATCAGGGTCTTCATACTCATAATATTTGTTTTCGCGCACCACAATCGGAGCGTTATAGCCAAGACGGTCGCTACGCATCAGTGCGAGGTCATTCTGGAATGTGCGACGGCTTACAGGGTTGCTCCGACCTTCAAACTCAGCTAACGCATCAGTGCAGGCATCAATAAGGTCGTTGATAGTCCAGCGACGGTAATGGTTCTGGAGGCATTTATCAATGGTCGAGATTCGGATGAGTGTGGCGCGATTCAGAGGCATAATCAAATGAAATTTTTCAAAATTAATAAATATCCTGATAGTGCGCAAATCAGCTGCGCACAGGTTTTTCAACTTTGCGTCAAAAACTGAGGAATATGAATATTAAAGGAAAATCCACAACGGCTGAGATATTCACCGATAACATTGAAGATTCAGCTCTTGCGTGGCTTGCCGAGCTCTGCGACCATCCTGCAATGGAGGGAATTCCTGTTGTGCAGATGCCCGATGTGCATGCCGGAAATTTGTGTAATGTAGGTACTGCCTATACAATCGGGATGTATGTCAATCCCGACCATGTCGGGGTTGACATAGGCTGCACTATTTCCATGCACCGACTCTCATGCACTGTAGCTCCTGATGATTACCCTCTTCTTGACCATCGCATCCGTGAGGCTATCCCCACCGGAGCAGAGATTTGTGCAAAAAACTCGCTCAATGAAAAAGAATTATTCCGTTACTTAAATACTCAGTATCAGAAAGCCCGCTCTGCCGTTCCTGACCTTATCAATGAGTCTCCGCGCATCGACGCACAATTCATAGCAGACTTCTGTCGGCGTATCAAACTTCAGGAGGGTATATTTTATAAGAGTCTCGGCACACTTGGTGGGGGCAACCACTTTATTGAGTATGGCGAGGACTCTGAGTCAAGTGAGGGTTGGCTGACAATTCATTGCGGCTCACGCAATCTCGGAGTGAAAGTAGCCAACCATTGGCGTAATGTAGCACAGAATCCAAAGCGGGCAAACTACGTAGGCTATCTTTGGGGTGACGCACTGTGCGGCTATCTCTCAGACATGATAATCGCGCAGGCATATGCGCTATATAATCACCAGATTATACGCGACCGTATATTTGCAATTCTCAAAAAACTATGTAAGGCTAAATGCGCTGAGTCAATAGTTACTACCCATAATTATATATCTGTGACGGATGAGCGGCCTATGTTGCGAAAGGGGGCGATTGACGCTTCTGAAGGTAGAAAAGTTGCGATACCATTCAACATGCGTGACGGCATCGCTATCTGTATAGGAAGAGGAAATGAACAGTGGCTCAATACGGCGCCACATGGTGCAGGACGCATTATGAGTCGAGCACAAGCTAAAAAGCAAATATCATTGAGCGAATTTGAAAGAGCGATGACTGGCGTGTATTCTTCATCAGTAAATGCGGGCACTCTTGATGAATCGCCAATGGCATATAAAGCTACCGATGAAATTCTTGAACTTATCAAACCAACAGTTGAGGTCATCTCAATTGTTAAACCGAAACTCAACATTAAAGACAACGGAGAATGAAACATTATATACAGATTACTGCCGGACGAGGTCCGGTGGAATGTGCCAGAGCCGTCACGCTCGTGGCTCGTGAGCTGTTAAAGGCTATACCGACACTCAGGCTTTCTGATTGTGAACCACACAATCAGGCGACAGGTTGCTACATGTCAATGACTTTTAATACGGAATCACCAATATCTCCGGCTATTATAAATGAGTGGCAAGGCACTGTGTTATGGCGTTCTACTCGGAATTCATATCGTCCGGGACACAAGCGTAGCAACTGGTTTGTGGGTGTAAACTTTTTCGACGAGGTGGAACTGCCAGATATTGCTGAATCAGACATCGTTTACGAAACATGTCGCTCAGGAGGCAAGGGGGGCCAAAATGTGAATAAAGTCGAGACCTCGGTGCGTGCAATCCACACTCCCTCCGGCCTCTCTGTTAAATGCTCTGACGAACGCTCTCAATCGCAGAACAAATCGGTTGCCCGAGAAAGATTGTTGTTGAAACTTCATCAGCAAAACGAAAAATCTATAGCCGAGTCTAAATCCAGACAATGGAGCAACCATGATAGTCTGGAACGCGGCAATCCAATCAAAAAATTTTCAGGGGCGCTATAAATTTTAATGCTGTATCGCCGTTTGATACACCTGTGCCCTAATTTTGCATTGTAATTCAGAAAAAAATAGAGTAAGCTATGAGAAATTTAGATCTTCACCCAGTAAAAACAACCGACAAGTCCAAGCAGAAGGATAATGCCCGGGATGTTAAGCCTAAAAGCATTTTGGAATCGTTTGAGTACATCGTTGAACTCGCCGAAGACTCTAATCTCAATAACGAATTTCTTGAAAAGGCAGCAACATATATTAAATATGCATCGCGTAAGTTGAAACTTACGGCAATGCAGGTGGTGCTGCTGGCAATGTTTGTTGACCGCAGCGAGGCTAGCCGAATCATGATTTCAGAGATTGCGAAATACACCGGATGTCGTACCACCAAAATACTGCGGCTTTCCGATGATATTGATGTTCTTGAATCCAAACACTATCTCCGAGCATCACGTAGTCGGAAATCGTTAAGTTATCATGTGCCGGGCGCAGTGTTGAAATCACTGCGCAAGAATCAATCATATGTTTACGAAGTTGAGCCAGTGCAGGATACTCAGACCTTTTTCGATCGATTTGATAAATTGATGAATGAGATGGACGATAATGAGCAGACCCATGAGTCTTTGATGGAGCAGACGCTGGATATGCTTGAGGAAATCAAAGATACCACCTTTGCGACAGAATTGCGGCGTTGTGGTCTCGGTGATGAAGATACATTGCTGTTTGTTTTTATGGCTCATCTGTATGTGGAGAATAACGATGACAATATCGGATTCCATGATATAGACGATATATTTGATGACAGTGAAATACCAAGTTGGGTGAAACGGGAATTCCGCTCCCGAGACTCGGAGCTATTTGAAAAAGAGCTTATCGAAAATGTCAATGAGGATGGAATGGCACGTTCGGATGCCTTCAAACTGACTGATAAAGCTAAAGAGGAACTCCTTTGCGAGCTCAATCTGAATAAAGTCGGAAAGTCAGATAGGGGGCTTATTAAGGCTGACACTCTTTCTGAAAAAAATCTGATATACAATATATCCGAAAGCGAGCAGATAGCAGAGCTTTCATCAATTCTGTCAGAAAAGCGTTTCACTGAAGTTCAGAGTCGTCTTCGCTCCGCTGGTATGAGACCCGGATTCTGCTGTATATTCTATGGCGCACCAGGAACCGGTAAGACAGAAACTGTCTATCAGATTGCACGACGGACAGGTCGAGACATTATGCGCGTAGATGTCGATAGAATAAAAAGCTGCTGGGTTGGTGAAAGTGAGAAAAACATAAAGGCTCTATTTGACCGCTATCGCAATATTTGCAAAAACTCTAAAATAGCCCCAATACTACTTTTCAATGAAGCAGATGCCGTATTAGGTGTCAGAATGGAAGGAGCGGCAAGAGCCGTTGACAAGATGGAAAACTCCATTCAGAATATAATTCTTCAGGAAATGGAAACTCTTGAGGGTATAATGATAGCTACCACAAATCTCACCACCAATCTTGACAAAGCATTTGAGCGTCGCTTCATTTATAAAATATGTTTTGACAAACCATCACTTGAAGCACGCACTAAAATCTGGCAGACGATGCTTTCGGGTCTTTCAGAAGTTGATGCACGGGTACTTGCTTCGCAATTTGATCTTTCCGGCGGAGAAATAGAGAATATAGTCAGAAAACATTCGGTTAATGCGATTCTCTCCGGCAATGATTCCATTGATATCAAGGAGATAATGGCCTCATGCTGTCGTGAGAGAATATCTCAGAATAATCGCCCTAAAATCGGATTCTAATACTGTTAAATTTACTGTGCCATTTTCCTGGGCATGTATGTAGGAAAACACCACAATTCGACTGATGTTTGTCGGAATGCGAGGTCTTGATGGTGTGCTTAAAACGCACACCATCAAGACCATTTATTTTTATCTCGAATTCAATATTCTCTGTCAATATTTTCTGTATATTTGTGGTAGACAATATTTAGATGTATGAAAC
>NZ_JAIDKI010000008.1 GCF_029051885.1 Muribaculum sp. | reverse complement strand
ATAATAATACTCCTTATCAAGAAATTCATCATTATCAAGATTAGTCGGATTCTGATATATTCTTTTGATTCTCAATCCGCCGGCAAGTTTGTTTGTCTTCTCATAAGTCAGCCCGTCGCGCAGCTCGGTTACGACTGATGAATAATCATGTCTTTCATATTCAAATCGTGTATATCCGTCAGTCGGATAGATTATTCTGTCCAGCATGCCATAACGCGATGTCTCACTGTCCTGAGACTGGTAATCCAGCCCTTTGTGATATCCCCATGCATCACTCTTTTCAAATGTCATTGGCGGAAGTTCATCAATACCATAAGTTACAAAACGATATTTATCTCCAAGCACATCATCAGTTATAGTGGTAAGAAACAGATAGTTCCCTTCATGATAGCTGAAATCAAGCCTGTGATTGAACTGATGCATCTTATAAAACTTTATCGTTGCAAGTTTCTTCCGTTGCAGAACTTCTAGACATTTCGGATACCAACAGTTGAAATAGTCAATGTGTTTATAGACATCCTCAAGCAGCGGCAGGAAGCGTTCATACCCCCATTCTGACAAACGGCTGTCGCATATGGTACGGAAATCATAATATTCGGAGTTATCATTGTCGTATTCAAACGATACAGAATCCTCATCAGATTCTATATCGGTAAGATATACCGGTAGTATTAGATTCCCATCGTAGGAGGGCCCGGTCTGTGCGCCTCCGCTTCCGCACTCTGAGTCGAGGAAGCCACCCGATGACAGTGTATACTGGTTCCAAAAGTATTTATTATATGTCATCTGGGCAATATATGGTCGGTCTGTAGTGTATTTGAATGTAATGGTACGTCCATCCACATACTTTACTTTTGTAAGATGCCATGCACCTGCTACAAACTGTGCGTTTGGTTTTGTGAAAAAAGGAATAGAGTATTCAATGGCTTCATTACTCCCGCCGAATACATATTCATTTCCAAATTCATCAATAATTGTAAATTTTCCGAATGATTTTGAATAACTATTTCCCGATATGCCTAAATAATCACGTGTGTTAGAGATATCAAGATCAAGAAGTCCGTAAGGATCTGTAAAATCGGATTCTGAACCTCCGAATACCACTTTGACATCACGATTACATCTTACTTTCCATTGGCCATCCTCTCCGAGAAAAAATGTTCCATGATAGTCCAGGAAACTGAAATTGAACATGTCCGGCTCGGTATCATCAAACAACCGGTTGGATTTAGCGTAATTATTGAGAACGGATGTTATTGATCCAGGATCATCATATGCAACATTTGCATATTGATGTCTATAATACCATCCATAATCACCATAATCAGTATATAGTGATACCGTGTTCATTATATTTGTTTCATCAGGAAGATCATTTCTTGACGCGGTGATAACACCTGCGCTTTTCAATGTCCATCCGGCTCCGACGATTCCCGCAGGCTGATAAGCCTTTATACCACTGCAATTATATGCGATAGAAATTGGCCATGAATGTCCCCCTCCGGCATTGACCGATACAAGCGGTAATTCTATGGAAGGTGTACCCGAGTATGGATTTACTGAGGCAGTGCCGTACTCGGCAAAAGCGGCAGTCGATGGAGAGAGTGATGCGGGAGGTGTCGGCATTAATAACTCATTCGACGCGGAAGCGGCCAGTCCCGTGAGGAGCAAAAGAGAGAGAATATGTTTTTTCATGACAAGTGGAGTGGAGGAGTTAGAATGTGAGTTTTTCTGTCTGTGCCGTGGTGCCGTCAGAAACGGTTATCTGATATTCTCCAGGTGGATATGACGATGTCGATATGACTGCTGAGTCGCGGAACTCGCCGGTGTGCCATACAATGCCGCGCACATCACTCACGATAACACTATAGGAAGATATCGCACCCACTGATGTGCCGGCTGTATTGATGATTATTGAATTTTCGCGGTAGATTATATCGACCGTAGGGGGCAATCCTGTATGCTGAGTCTCACGACTATTATGTGTCGGAGCGGCTTTACCCACATGCATGCGACTGAACGGCGACAGATTTGCAATCGCCTTGTTTCTATACATTTCTTCCGTTGCCAATTGATTTTTCCGTTCAGAGATAAGGTCAAGAGCAAGGATATCGCTCCCAATACCTCTGTACTCATTGTCATAATAAGATGAAACAGCCACCACAGCAATAGGGAATGGCGTATCTTTCTTATAATAACTGCGTAGTTCCTTTACTGTAATTCTGTTGAAATAAGGATTGTCGGATGGATAATGCAGAGTAGCGACAAACAGTTGCTTGTTCATCAGCGTATGCAATGTGTCACCCTCGACATTAATGAGCATACTTTCTGTAATATAATTTTTGGAACTACCTGCTGCACGACTGTCAACAACCCCTCCACATGGTTTTATAGTCGATGCGAATTCTCCGGGATAACCTACAGGCGCAGGAGATATGAATATATGGACATCTCTGCCTGTCTCTATCATATTAAGACGCAGGGAATCACCCTTGCATGAGAAATCGCAACGCATGTCAATAGTGGTCAAGTCGACCAGAGTATCTCCGTCCCACCGTAAACGGATATCATAGTCATGATTCACAATTTCTCCCCCCGAAAGGTCGGCTATTGAATCGCTTATACAGTCTGCCGAAATTTCAACCTGTACGGCAGTCAAGATGATTTGATTGTCATCAGTATGCGCCTGCATTATGACTGCGCACGAAAGCAACAAAGACATGGCACACATCTTTGCCGAAAATAGATATTTGCTGTGTTTCCCTATCATGGCAGGAGAGGGTTTTAAGGTTTTTTGCAAATATATGTGTTCGTCTATTAAAATGCAAATAAAATTCCGACAATTAGCACACATCCGATATAAACCACAGTATGTGGGTAATTTGGAAGAGGATTGTGCGCGGGGATTTTGGTATTTGTAGGGGAATGGCTAAATTTGTGAGTCTTAAAAAAATATGTCTTATTTAGCTCTATTCAAAAGTAACATTATTAATGTTCAAACATGAAAAAACATTTTGCATGGATTGCGGCAGCCGGTATCCTTACGGCCTGCTCGCAGGGTGGACCCCTACAGGTGAGTTCGCCCGATGGAAAACTTCTTGTGAATTTCAATCTCGAGGAGGGCGGGGCGCCCGCTTACAGCGCTTCGTTTGACGGGGAGGAGATTGTGGCCACCTCTTATCTGGGATTTCAGATGGAGAAATTCGGGGCACTTACCGACGGATTCAAGATGACCGCACACTACGAGTCGGAACACAATGAGACCTGGGCGCCTGTGTGGGGCGAGCAGGATTCGGTGGTCAACCACTACCGTCAGCTTGTGGTGGAGATGAAGAAAAAGACCGACAGTGTCGATGTGCTTCTCAATGTGGAGTTCCGCGTGTTTGACGAGGGCTTTGCTTTCCGCTACGTATTTCCCGAGCAGAAGACCAAGCAGTTTGTCATTGACCAGGAACTTAGCCAGTTTGCCATGACCGGCGACCATACCGCCTGGTGGATACCAGGCGACTACGACACTCAGGAATATGAATACACGCGTTCGCCGCTGAGTGAAATCTCCGAGCGTCATACCGCCGCTCTTGTGGGCAATGTGTCGACTTCGGCATTTGACCAGTGGGCTGTGCAGACGTCGCTCATGATGAAGACCGAGGGCGAAAAGCCGCTGTACCTCAACATCCACGAGGCTGCGCTCATCGACTATCCTGCGATGCATCTGCTTTACAATGACTCCAGCCGCACGTTTACCTCGGCCCTCACCCCCGACGGCAACGGGCATATGGCGGTAATCAACACACCGTTTTCGACGCCCTGGCGTGTGGTGATGGTAAGCGACAAGGCTACCGACATATTGTCGACACAGATTATCTATAATCTCAATGAGTCATGTGCGCTTGACGACACATCATGGATTCACCCCACGAAATACATGGGTGTATGGTGGGAGATGATTACCGGCAAAAGCGACTGGAGCTACACCAATGCCCACGATTTCGATCTCGCTACATTTGATTATTCCAAGGCCCGCCCCCACGGCCGCCACGGAGCAACGACAGAGAATGTGAAGCGCTACATCGACTTTGCTGCTGCCAACGGGTTTGACCAACTGCTCGTGGAGGGCTGGAATGTGGGCTGGGAAGACTGGCTCGGGCGCGAAAAGGACTATGTGTTTGACTTCGTGACACCATATCCCGACTTCGACATCAAGGCGCTCAACGACTATGCCCATTCCAAGGGTATCAAGCTGATGATGCACCATGAGACCTCCGGCTCGATTCCCAACTACGAGCGTCATATGGATGCTGCCTACAGCCTTATGAATGAGTATGGCTACGATGCCGTGAAGAGCGGCTATGTAGGCAATATTCTGCCCAAGGGCTCTTATCATTACGGTCAGCCTCAGATACGCCACTATCTCGACGCCATCAAGCGTGCCGCCGACCACAAGATAATGGTAAATGCACATGAGGCTGTCCGTCCGACCGGACTTGCGCGCACATATCCCAACCTCGTAGGCAACGAGAGCGCCATGGGCACCGAATACCGCAATATGACTCCCGGTCATGTTACCATTCTGCCGTTTACACGTCTGAAGGGTGGTCCGATGGACTTTACTCCTGGTATTTTCGAGATGGACCTCGGCAAATTCTCTCCCGACAAGACCCACAAGCGCGCCACTGTGGCCGGTCAGCTCGCTCTCTATGTTACCATGTATTCGCCTCTCCAGATGGCGGCCGACATGCCTGAGCATTATGCAGAGAAGATGGATGCATTCCAGTTTATAAAGGATGTGCCTGTCGACTGGAGCGAGAGCCAGTATCTTGATGCTGAGCCCGGCGAGTTTATTGTGGCCGCACGCCGTGCCAAGGGTGGCGACGACTGGTATGTAGGAGGTGTCACCAACGAAGAGGCGCGCGATGTGGATGTGTCTATGTCGTTCCTGAAACCGGGTGTCACCTATCAGGCTACATTCTATACCGATGCTCCCGACGCAGACTGCGACAGCAACTCAGCCGCCTACGATATCCGCAAGGAGACTGTGACCTCGCGCACCGTATCGAAAATACATATGGCACGCGGAGGCGGATTCGCAATATCGATTGTGCCTGTGAAATAACGGAGGCAATCAGTACTCTCCGAAATCAAATTCCAGCTGCACCGGCCCGTTGCCATGGTCCTTGACCACAGGATTGGCCACGGTAATCCCGATAAGGCGCACTTTGTGGCCATCGAAGTCGGTGTCGGCAAGCAGCGATTCAGATATCTCGCGCAGTCTGTCATCATCCTCAACCGGGTGGGGCAGGGTGCGCGAGCGTGTTATCTGGCGGAAATCGTCATATTTCAGTTTCAACACCACGGTACGCCCGCGAAACTGCGAGCGCTCCATGCGTCGCATCACGTCGCGTCTCACTCCGTTGAGTTCCATGGCCAGTATGCGGCGGTTGTCGGTATCCTCGATGAATGTTGTCTCTGCACCTACCGATTTACGGGTGCGCTCAGTCACTACAGGACGGTTGTCGATGCCGCGCGCGTAGAGATAATAGTCGTGGCCCGCTTTTCCGAAATGGCTCACGAGTCGCGCCTCACTTTGGCTACGCAGGTCGGCTCCGGTAAAGATACCGATACGGTGCATGCGCTCGGCTGTTACTTCACCTATGCCGAAGAATTTCTCAACGGGCAATCCTGCCACAAAATCGTCGATATCCGACGGTGTGATAACCGTCAGTCCGTCGGGTTTGCGGTAGTCGGATGCGATTTTTGCCAGCATCTTGTTGACCGATACACCGGCCGATGCAGTAAGGCCCGTGACCTCTGCTATACGGCGTTTTATATCGCGGGCCACAATCGTGGCCGACGGGTGATGGCTTACGTCGAGAAACGCCTCGTCGAGCGAGAGAGGCTCGATAATAGGGGTATAGTCGAGGAATATGTTGCGGATTGCCTCGGATACCGCCTTGTATGCCTCAAATCGGGGCTCGACAACAATCAGACCGGCACATCGTCTTTTTGCTGTGGCGACAGCCATGGCCGAGTGGATGCCGTAGGGCCTTGCCTCATAGCTTGCGGTAGCGACCACGCCGCGCGGTCCGTCGTGACCTACCACTACGGGGCGCCCCCGTAGCACTGGGTTGTCGCGCTGCTCGACCGATGCGTAGAAGGCATCCATGTCTACATGTATTATTTTTCTCTGGGCCATAAGTGCTGCAAAATTATAATATTTTTGTCGTCCGTGTATATGAGAGAGTGTTATATAACAATATACAGGCTATAAGGCGAAATTGTGGGTTTGTCGCACGTTTATTTTTATTATCTTTGTGGAGTGTAATCTCTTACCGGAACATGAACGAGGAAAGTCTTAGCCAGTTATATCTGAAAGATACAGCATTTCAGAATCTTATGCAGCGCCGTATTTTCAATGTGCTGCTTGTTGCGTCGCCTTACGACGCTTTTATGATGGAGGAGGACGGACGAGTCGAGGAACAGCTCTACTTTGAGTATGTGGCCCTCAACCTGAGTTCGCCTCCGCGTGTCACACGAGTGTCGCGCCCAAGTGAGGCTGAGGAGCTGCTTGCCACAAAAAATTTCGACCTCATAATAATGATGCCCGGCGTTGACCTGAGCGAGACTTTCGAAGGCGCCAAGAATCTGAAAGCGATAAATCCCGACATCCCTATAGTTGTACTGACACCATTCAGCAAGGAGGTGTCGCGGCGCTTGTCGAATGAGGATTTCGCAGGCGTCGACTATGTGTTCTCGTGGCTCGGCAATGTCGACCTGCTCCTGGCTATAATCAAGCTCCTTGAGGACAAGATGAATGCCGACAACGATATAAACGAGGTCGGTGTGCAGATGATATTGCTGGTAGAGGACTCTGTAAGGTTTTATTCGTCGGTGCTCCCTACGCTTTACAAGTTCCTGCTGAAGCAGTCGCTGATATTTTCGACCGAGGCTCTCAACGAGCATGAGCAGATGCTGCGCATGCGCGGACGTCCTAAGGTGATGCTCGCCCGTGATTACGAAGAGGCTGTAGAGCTGTATGAGCGTTATGGCAAGCATATGCTTGGAGTAATCAGCGACGTGTCGTTCAGGCTGGGCGGGGAAAAAGACAGCCAGGCGGGCCTGAAACTGGCCGCCTATCTGCGTGGCCGCGACCCTTATCTCCCGATTATCATAGAGTCGAGCGAGGAGGAGAACCGTAAGCGTGTCAAGGAGTTCGGCTGTCAGTTTATCGATAAGAACTCAAAGAAGTTTCCTGTAGACCTCGGTAGCGCCATAATGCGCGATTTCGGATTCGGCGACTTTATTATCCGCGATCCGGAGACCGGTGAAGAGATACTGCGTATCCACGACCTTAAGGACCTACAGCATCATATATTCGACATCCCGGCCAAGTCGCTGTTTTATCATGCGAGCTACAACGATATATCGCGCTGGCTCTATTCGAGAGCGCTGTTTCCCATTGCCGAGGTAATCAAGGGCCACCGCTTCAAGAGCATAGAGGAGGCTCCGGCCGTGCGCCAGTTGTTTTTCGATTTAATCGTGAAATACCGTAAGATGAAAAACCGCGGCGTGGTGGCCATATTCCGCAAGGACCGTTTTGACCATTATTCCAATTTCGCCCGCATAGGGCAGGGTTCGCTTGGCGGCAAGGGGCGCGGTCTGGCTTTCATCGACTCGATTATCAAGAAAAATCCTGTATGTGACAATTTCGACGGTGTTACGCTCACGATACCGCGCACGGTGGTCATATGCACCGATATCTTCGATGAGTTTATGGAGAGCAACAACCTGTATCCGATAGCTCTTTCCGACCGTCCGGACGAGGAGATACTGAAGGCATTTCTAAGCGGACGCCTGCCGGAGCGCCTTATCGAGGATTTCTTCGCTTTGTTTGAGGTCGTCGACAAGCCATTGGCTATACGCTCGTCGTCGCTGCTTGAGGACAGCCACTATCAGCCGTTTGCCGGGATATATTCGACCTACATGATTCCCCATGTATCAGACCGCTACGAGATGCTTGCCATGCTTTCCGATGCAATCAAGGGGGTGTATGCCTCGGTGTTTTATGCCGACTCAAAGGCATATATGGCTGCGACCCAGAATGTAATCGACCAGGAGAAGATGGCTGTCATAATCCAGGAAGTGGTAGGCCGCAGGGTGGGGGACTATTATTTCCCGTCATTCTCCGGAGTGGGACGCTCGCTGAATTACTATCCTATCAACGACGAAGTGCCTGAGGACGGTGTGGTCGAGACTGCTGTCGGTCTCGGGAAATACATAGTCGACGGCGGATTGAGTCTGCGGTTCTCTCCGCGTCATCCCGACAAGGTGCTTCAGACCTCCGAGCTGTCGCTGGCTCTGCGTGATACCCAGACGCGTTTCTACGCTCTTGACATGCGCGAGCAGATGATATCCGACTTTAAGGTCGACGATGGGTTCAATATAGCGCGTCTGCGCATACAGGATGTCGCCAAATCCGGAGCGCTACGTTATATGGTATCGACGTATGATCCGTATGACCAGATGATACGTGACTGTGACGAGGGGGATGGACGCCGTGTCGTCACATTTGCCAATGTGTTGCAGCACAGAGTGTATCCCCTGGCCGGGCTGACCGATTTCATGTTGTCGAAGGGCTCGGAAGAGATGGGACGCCCTGTGGAGATTGAGTTTGCCGGTGTAATTGATGTGAATGATAAATCAAAAGGTATTCTTTACTGGCTTCAGATACGTCCGATTGTGGAGCGCAAGGAGATAGTCGACGAAAGTATACTCGGCCTCCCCGACAGCTCTCTTCTGTTGCGCAGTAACGCCGCCCTGGGACATGGCACAATCGAGAATGTGAGCGCCATAGTCTACGTGAAGCCACAGGGCTTTAATTCGGCAAATAATTCACTTATAGCACGGGAAATTGAAAAAATAAATCGTAACTTTACAGAGCGTAACGAAGGCTACGTGCTCATAGGTCCCGGTCGGTGGGGATCAAGCGATACGGCTCTGGGTATTCCGGTCAAGTGGCCCCATATATCCTCAGCCAGGCTTATTGTCGAATCGTCGTTGTCCAATTACCGTATCGAGCCGAGTCAGGGCACACATTTCTTTCAGAATCTCACCTCGTTCGGAGTCGGTTATTTCACTATCAATCCGTCGAGCAACGATGGATTCTACGATGTGGACTATCTTGACTCCCTGCCGGCAGAGTATGACAGCCAGTTTGTGCGCATTGTACGCTTTGACACTCCTCTTGCAATCGGTATAAACGGCCGCAAGGGTGAAGGGGTGGTAGTCCGTCCGGGTGCAGGCGTACAGAATGACATGACCAACTAACAAGACACGATGCAATGGCAATGAACTCTTTTTGGCGCGCTTTAGGATTCCGGTCGCACGACGATGATATTGATGAACTGGCCGATTGTCCGTCGGCTCTCCCTATACAATCCTCCCGTCATGTAGCCGAGCCTGATGATACGCTACAGGATACAACTCCGGCAGAGGATGACGGCTCTCTCTCCGCCGATACTTCTTGTGCAGAGAATCCGGAACCGTCGGAAGATGCCTGCGCCAATGAACCTGAATCATTCCCCTTGAATATATTTGATTCGCTGCTGGAAGTGTTCAACGAGGCCCAACCCGACTTTATACGCAAGTGTCTGGATATGGATGCCCAGCGACGTTATCTTTACAATTGCGTTGACGCGTCATTCCGCGACTATATCCTGCGCATAAAAGATTCTGCACGCGATGAGGCCTGCCGGGAGCGTGACAATGAGCACCGTCGCATGACCGAGGAGATTGACAATCTGCGCGGACAGGTAAAGGACAACGGTAAGACGACCGACGATCTGAAAGCCGTGCGAGCGAGTGCCGACCGGCAGAAGCGCACGTTCAATGAACGCATACGCGACCTCGAGAGACAGCTGGCGGCAGCGATGGCCGAAAAAGAACAATATGATCTTGAGGTAAAAAGCCTCATGAACAAGCTCAAGGTACAGCAGGTGCAGCAGTCGGAAGTACAGGAACTCGACGAATTGCGCACTCGTCTGGCTGATGCCAACAAGCAGATTACCGCGATGAATGCCGCCAGTGCGATGCGTGAGACCTCAGACGCTGCCTCACGTCGAGAGATAGAATCGCTGCGTGCCAAAGTAAAAGAACTCACATGTCAGCTCGATGAAGCCCGGGAAGATGGCGGGGCAGCGAAAGATTCCGCCGCCGAGAGTGATATCCTGTTGCTGAACAGGCGTCTTGCCGAGGCCGAGGCCGCGATGAAAGCATCGGAGCAACGTCTCGTCGATGCTGAGTCGAAAGCCCGCAATCTTCAGGCGCGCCTTGATGAGGCAGAAGCGGCATTGAAAGATATTTCAGACAGGAGAACCGATGGTATGTCAGTCGCTCCTGATATTGCAGGCTCCGGAATGCCATCTGTCGAGCGCCATGATATGGAGCATTCAGAAAATCAATCGTCGGAACCGGTATCCCAACCGTCGGAGACGGCTCCAAGAAAACGACGCGGACGACCCAAAAAAACTATGCCCCGCATATCGGCTATAGATGAGTCAATGGACTCTACCGAATGGCTTGTTGCCACACCGCCGGCCGGCGTGGCTGTGAAGGTGGCTCCGCCATCCGATCCTGCATTCGGCTACCAGGAGCCTCCGCGTAAGCCGCAGCCTCCGGAAAATGATGCCCAGATGCTGCTTTTCTAAAAACATTAATGACAATAATACCTCCTATGATATCCCGAATTATATTATCCGCAGCTATACTTTGTGCGCCATCCATATACGCCGCTTCGGTAAAAAGTTCCGATATAGCTCCGTATGTGTATCCGCAGAATGCCCCCGATGCTCCGCAGGCCATGGCTTTCGGTATCGACGGCAAGACTTATACGGCGCTCGCCGACGGTGGAAAGAGACTTGTACGGTATGATATACGTACCGGCAAGGAGATTGCTACCGTGATTGATGTAAAAACCACACGTGACAATCAGATTCAGCAGATTGCCGGCTATACGTTCAGTCCCGACGAGAGTTATGTACTCGTGTATGCGGAAAAGGAACCGGTATACCGTCGTTCGTTTACCGCTGAATATTACATATATGAGGTAAGACACAATGTGTTGAGCCCGCTTTCGACAAAGCATCCCCGCCAGCGTGCACCACAGTGGTCGCCCGACGGACGTATGATAGCCTTTGCGGCCGATGGAAATATATATATATCCAAGCTGGATTATCTCACCGAGGTGGCTGTAACTGCCGATGGCGCCAAGAACAGTGTTATAAACGGCGTGCCCGACTGGAGCTACGAGGAAGAGTTCGACACCACATGTTCTATGGCATGGGCTCCTGACAACACTACACTCTGTTATCTGAAATATGATGAGTCGGCAGTGCCGTTGTATTCTTTCCCATTGTATCAGGGCACCTGTAATCCGGATGACGCATATGCGCTTTATCCCGGAAACTACTCTTACAAATATCCCGTTGCAGGAGAGAAGAACGTGACTGTGTCGCTTCACAGCTACGATGTGGATCTCCGCAAGACCAAGACAATCTCTTTTTCGGATTCCCGAATCGAATATATACCGCGTATTGAGTATGCACCGTCGTCTGACCGTCTGATGGTAACTACTCTCAACCGCGCTCAGAACCGTATGGAGATTTATTCCGTAAACCCCAAGTCGACAGTGTCGAAGTCGGTATATGTCGATGAGTCACGTACCGGATGGATTGATCCGATGGCCTACGAGGGTATGAAGCTGCTGCCTGAGGGATTTGTAGTAATGTCGGAGCGCTCGGGATTCAATCATCTGTATCTTTACTCATATGCCGGTGCGTTGCAGCGACAGATTACATCGGGCGACTATGATGTCACTGCCTACTATGGATATGATGCCAAGAGTGGCACACATTATTATCAGGCGGCTTCGACATCGCCTCTTAGCCGTGTTGTAAGCCGTATAGATGCCAAAGGTCGTGTAAGTCATATCTCTCCCGAAAACGGCACGTCGGCAGCCGTGTTTACTCCCGCTATGGACTTATGTGTGCTCAGCTACAGCAATGTCACCGCAGCGCCGGTGTATACACTTGTAACTCCGTCAAACGGCAAGAGCGTACGTACGCTTGTCGACAATAAAGAGTATATGGCGCGTTATCCCCGCCTGCCGCGTAAGGAATTCTTTACGATGAATTCCGATGGATATACTCTTAACGGCTACATTCTGCGTCCGGCTGATTTTGATGCTTCGCGTCGCTATCCGGTGATTATGTACCAGTATAGCGGACCGGGGTCGCAGGAAGTGCTTGACCGCTGGCGTATGGACTGGGATTATTTCTTTACTACCCAGGGATATGTGATAATATGTGTCGACGGACGTGGTACAGGCGGACGCGGTACCGCATTCAAGCATACTGTATACCGCCGTCTGGGCCAATATGAGACTATCGACCAGATTAATGCCGCACGATATGCTGCATCGCTGCCTTTTGTCGACAGTAACCGTATCGGCATATTCGGATGGAGTTATGGCGGATATGAGGCTCTGATGGCCGCTTCTGAAAAGGGTGCTCCGTATCGTGCGGTAGTAGCTGTGGCTCCTGTGACCTCATGGCGCTACTATGACACGATATATACCGAACGCTACATGCTTACCCCTGCGGAAAACTCTGAAGGATATGATCTTGGCGCGCCAATCAACCGCACCTCGTCGCTCGCCGGCGATTTGCTGATAATGCATGGCACGGCCGATGACAATGTTCATCTGATGAATACGATGCAATATGTATCGGTGCTTGAGTCTCAGGGTAATACGTGTGACATGCTGCTGTTCCCCAATATGAACCATTCGATATATGGCTGTGGCGCGAGAGCTGTAGTGTATCTCAAGATGCTGAAACATTTTGACCGATCGATGCGTTAAGAAATCTGTCCCGATTTCACCATAGTCGAGCGCAGACTAATTCTTAGTTTTGTTATTTGGCTGAAAATCAGGATAGAATATATGCATTGTTTTAAAAAATCATCTCATCAGACTCTGATTATGTTGCCTGTCGCATGACCGGCGAATAGCAATTATTATCGATTACATAATGGAACAAAGACGATACCGTGCAAACTCATACGCAATCCACGGCCTTTGGCTCAACTGGGCCTTGTCGGTAGGGGCGCTTGCAGCTACATTGTTTTGTGCTCTGTTTATTTCCAAACTTTGGTTGCCGGCTGTGGCGCTCGGTTTCCAGTTTCTGCTTATGGGCCGTCTGCGGGTCATAAAGGACGGGAGCTGCTCTTCTTGTGCGCTCATACCGTATGTTGTAATCCGTATATTGTTTATAACTGCTGTGATGATGGTGGCGATAAATTTCTATTGCCTGCATTTTGTCGACCACGCTCTGCTTGAATCGGGGGTTGTAAATATTAATATACCGTATATCACTGTGCTGATAATAGCTCCTGTCACTTTTATTGTTAGTACAGTGGCATATTTCCGCAACAATTCACTGTCGGTGTGCTTTGAGTGTCATGCGCATTTTGGCCGGTCGAATGAGCGTGGATTCCTGGGTAAGATATTTTCCCGCGAGGGGCGTTTCCAGTTGCGCATGCTTATGCTTGCCTCGCTTATTATTTCAGTCTATGCCTGGGCATATTATTTCTGGCGTTACTCCAATGTCAACTACAATTCGGCCGATATATTCTTTTATATATGGATTCCTGTGATTTTGTATGTGTTGTCGCTGGTGAATCTCGGTATCCGTTATGTGTCGATTGATGCGTTTTACCGTAAGAATATTGCCGGAGAAGCCAATGACCATGTATCATCGACTCTGATAAGATATATCATTTTGTGTGGCGACAATATGTTCCTGCATATCGGAGGAACTGACGATCTGGAGACCAAGGCCGACACTCCGGCACAGAGTTATATCCCATATAGAGAGCGTGTCAGCGAGTATGATGCCATAAATACTTTCAGCGGTATTGTGGGTAATGCTTTCCGTCCTAATCTGCGTTTCCTTTACGAGAACTCCAATTTTCATATCGGCTGCAATATATTCCACTATATATGTGTGCTTGACTCGGCATCGGAATTGCATGGCAGCGGTCTTGAAGGTGAGTGGTTTACGCAAAGCGAACTGTTGCGTATGGTGGAGAACCGCGAGGTGTCGCCGATGCTTATCAGTGAGATAGAGCGTCTGTATACTGTAATCATGGCTTTCAAGACTTACGATATCAGTGGCCGGCGTCTGTATGACATAAAGCATTACAAGCCATCTTTCCGTCTGCATGATATAGCCAGTCTGATTGTCGACTACAATGATCCGCAGTGGTTGTTTGTGGCCAAGGACAACGAGGACCGTCCATTCTTCTATTTCAAACGTTTCTGGCGCCGATATGTCCGTGGTATATCCGACTGATTGCAATCTGCTTGTAGTGACCGGGCCTACGGCTTCGGGAAAGACGCGCCGTGCGGTGGCGCTTGCCCGTGAATTTGGCGGTGAGATTATCAGCGCTGATTCGCGGCAGTTGTATCGCGGCATGGATCTGGGCACCGGCAAAGACTTGGAAGAGTATGGCGAGGTGCCATATCATATGATTGATATATGTCCGGCAGGATATAGGTATAATCTGTATGAATACGTGCGCGACTTCGGCAAGGTATATGCCGACATACGCTCGCGCGGCCGCTTGCCTATATTGTGCGGAGGCACCGGACTTTATGTGGAGACGGTGCTGAAAGGCATATCCCTTCCGGAAGTCCCGGAAAATCCAGCGTTGCGCCGGTCGCTTGAGGGTAAGTCTCTTGAAGAACTTACCGGGATATTGAGCGGGATGAAGGAGCTCCACAATGTGACTGACGTGGATACAGCCAAGCGTGCTATACGTGCGATAGAGATTCAGACTTATTATGCCGAACATCCCGAGCAGGCTGAACTGACACGTCCCCATCCGATAGAGAATGCTGTGGTGATTGGTGTGGATATTCCTCGCGATGACCGTCGCAGGCGCATATCCGAGCGTCTGGTTGCCAGGCTTGAATCAGGCATGGTAGATGAGGTGCGCCGTCTGATTGATATCGAAGGTGTAGACCCGGAAAACCTTATCTATTATGGACTGGAGTATAAGTTCCTTACGCTTTACATTACAGGCCGGATGACTTATGACGAGATGGTGCGCGGGCTTGAGACTGCTATCCACCAGTTTGCCAAACGTCAGATGACATGGTTTCGTGGAATGGTCACAAGAGGAACTGACATACACTGGCTTCCATACGATATGGCTGACGATGCATTTTTGTCGGCTGTAAAGTCGTTTTTATGACGTACAGACTTGTTTTTGCGATAAAAACAGTAACTTTGCTGACGATAAATCGGTAATATAATCCGCATACATATAATTTCACACATTTATACGTAATGAAAAAGTATTTTAAACCATTGCTCTTATTTGCTTCGGCGGTGGGAGCCCTGTTTTCATTTGAAATGCATGGACAGATGCCGCAGTTGCCTCCGATTCCTGTCGACAGCGCCGTGCGTATCGGTCATCTTGACAATGGCCTTACATATTATATCCGCCACAATGAATATCCTAAGGGACAGGCTGATTTTTATATAGCGCAGAAGGTAGGCTCTATTCAGGAGGAGGATTCACAGCGCGGTCTTGCCCATTTCCTCGAGCATATGTGCTTTAACGGGACTAAAAATTTCCCTGGCAACGAGCTTGTAAGCTGGCTTGAAAGCGTGGGTGTGAAATTCGGTCAGAATCTGAATGCATACACATCGGTCGACAAGACGGTATATAATATGTGTAATGTGCCTGTGGCGCGCGAAGGTGTGCAGGATTCCTGTCTGTTGATTCTCCATGACTGGGCCGATGACCTGCTGCTTGACCCTGAAGAAATTGACAAGGAGCGCGGGGTAATCCACGAGGAGTGGCGCCAGAGCAATGTCGGACAGATGCGTATCATCGAGCAGTTGCTGCCGGTCATGTATCCCGACAGCAAGTATGCCTATCGTCTGCCGATAGGCACGATGGAGGTTGTCGACAACTTCCCCCATCAGGTGCTGCGCGACTATTACGAGAAATGGTATCGTCCCGATCTGCAGGGTATAGTGGTGGTAGGAGATATCGATCCTGACCGTATCGAGGCCAAGATAAAAGAGATTTTCAGCCCGATTGCCACTCCGGCCAATCCTGCCAAGAGAGAATATTATCCGGTGTCGGACACTCCCGGCACTATATATGCCATAGGGAAGGACAAGGAGATGCCGTATAGTGTGATGCAGTTGATGTTTAAGCACGACGCTACTCCCGATGAGGCCAAGAAGAACATGGATTACATGATGGAGGACTATGCTGTGTCGATGATTGTATCGATGCTCAACACTCGTCTTTCCGACCTCATATCCAAGCCGGAGTCGCCGGCAAGTATGGCCCAGGCACATTATGGCGATTTCTTTATGGCCAAGACCAAGGATGCATTCTATCTGCTGGCGCTCCCTAAGGATACCTGTGCGCTTGAGGCTCTTGCCACGGTATACCGTGAGGGATTGCGTGCAGTGCGTTCGGGATTTACCGCTACGGAGTATGACAGAGCCCGCAGCGAATTTCTCTCGCAGCTTGAACAACGCTATACCAACCGAGCTACTCAGACCAATACGTCGCTTGTCAACAGCTATGTTGCCAATTTTACCGACGGTGAGCCAATACCCGGTATCGAGAATGCGTATACCATTATGTCGCAGCTTGCCAATCAGATACCTGTAGAGGCAATCAATATGATGGCATCTCAGCTCATGCCTGCCGACAACCGTGTGCTGCTTGCCATGTTCCCTGACAAGGACGGTATTACAGTTCCTACCGAACAGCAGTTTGCCGAAGTGCTTGCCGCTGTCGACGCCGAGAATATAGAGGGATATGTAGACAATGTAATCAACGATCCGCTTATCGCACAGCTTCCCGCTCCGGGTAAGATTGTCTCGACAGATACCGATAAAGTATATGGCGCTACTGTGTGGACTCTTTCAAATGGTGCACGTGTCGTGGCCAAGCCTACCGATTTCAAGGCCGGCGAGATTCTTTTTGCCGCACGTGCGTTAGGCGGCACATCTACTCTTCCCGATAGCCTGGACGCTGATTTGCGCTATATGGATGTCACTCTTTCGCAACTTGGTATGGGTCCGTATGACAATGCCGGTCTTGGAAAATTCCTTGCAGGCAAGCAAGTGTCGGTTCAGCTTGAACTCGACAGCTATCTGCGCAATCTTTCCGGCTCGGCAGTGCCTAAGGATCTCGGAGTGCTGATGGAGATGATCTATGCATTGTTTACCGACGCCACACTGTCGGCCGATGAGTTTGAGGCCGGTAAAAATATGATGCGCTCGATGCTCCACAATCAGGAGGCCGATCCAAAGTATCAGTTCTCCAAGCAGCTGCAGGAGCATCTGTATGCTTCGCCTCGTCGTCATATGATGGATATGGCTGTGATAGATGGCGTGGACCGCAGCCGTTCGCTTGAAATCGTGAAGGATGCTCTCTCGAATGCCGGGGAATATACATTCTATTTTGTTGGCTCATTCGAGCTTGATTCGCTTAAGCCTCTGGTAGAGCAATATATAGCTTCGCTGCCTGGAAAGGCCGTTGAGCGCAATCAGGTTGTTTTTGACCCGTCGCTCGGTGTGACCAAAGGGGCCGGCACAGAGATTGTGAAGCAGGCTATGGAGACTCCTACTACCTATGCGGCAGTACTGCTCACGGGTAATGTACCGTATACCTCTAAGGAGCAGAAGCTGGCAAGCATAGCGGGACAGATATTGAGTGCCCGTCTGATAAAACTTGTGCGCGAGGAGCTTGGTGCGGTATATTCAATCTGGGCCAATGGCAATCTGGGTCGTTTATCAGACCCCAATGCTTCGCTTCAGTCAGTGTTCCCGATGAAGCCGGAGATGCGCGACCAGGTGCTCGGTATAATTGCCGCGCAGATTGAGGATATGACCGACCCGGCCAATATCACAGCAGAGGAACTTGCTAAAGTGAAGGAATTCATGCTCAAGAATGCCGAGGAATCTCTGAAAAAGAATGATGCACTTCTGGGCGCCATGCAGGGATATCAGCTCGTTCCGGTAGATACATATCTTGATGCCTCGAATACGATAAACTCCATTACTGCCGCTGATGTGGCAGAGTATATGAAGGCTCTGTCCGACCAAAACAATTACCGTGTGTTCTTGATGGAACCCGAGGACGGTAAGTGAAAATGAGTTAATGCGGTTTTATACCATAAGTGGTGTCCGGTGTGCGTAAGTGCATCGGACACTGTTTTTTATGGCAGCGATGAAGCCTTTTTCCGTGTGAAATTTAAAAGCATTTTAAGAAACTGTTTTAATTCATATCACTTTGTTTTTGAGGAGTCTGCCAGTGTATTTTTGTTCGCTCTTCAGTCACGTAGCTACGGCTACGCTCCTTCATCGCCAACAAAAATACATCTGACATTCTCTATCAAAATCTGTATCATATAAATTTAAACAGTTTCTAAAACCTTTTTTAGCGAGCATTGTTTTAAGGGTATAAAAACTTCTAACTCAACTATTCAAAGTTTATGAAAAAAGCTCTATTTCTGATTGCTCTCATGCTGGGTAGTGTGACTGCTTTCGCACAGAAAATGAACAAAAACGAGGTGAAACAGCTTCAGGCCTTTGCCGCTCAGACCTCAGAGAAGGGTGGCACCAATGGTGAGGCTCTTAAAATCACGGATATGTCGTCTCCTTCAACCTGGGAAGGCATTACTGTTGAGAACGGTCGTGTCGTTGCCATCCAGTGGAAGGACAAACACCTCGCAGGCGAGTTGAATCTCTCGGGATTTACTGCCCTTAAGAAGGTTGATGTGTCGCGTAATGCCATTACATCAATCAATGTTACCGGCGATGCCGCTCTGTCCAACCTGAACGCAAGCCGTAACAAGCTCTCCAATCTTACTTTGAGCGGCAATACTGCTCTTACAGATCTTTCGATTTACCGTAATCGTCTGACTGATGTGAATCTTACAAATACACCTCTGCTTACCAACCTGAATTGCTCAAACAATCTCTTTGTCGAGCTGAGTGTGGCTAATGCTACAACTTTGAAGACTCTTAATTGCCAGGGATGTCATCTTGAGGCTCTTAATGTGGAAGGATGCGCCCAGCTGAAGAATCTTTATTGCGGCTACAACAAACTTACTACTATCAATCTTTTCGGTGTCGAGAATCTTACCAATTTCAATATCGATGACAACGAAATCAGCAATCTCATCATTTCCGGTCTGCCTTCGCTCAGTACTTTCATCTGTTCTGACAACCGTATGAACACTCTGGCGCTGCGCAACTGTAATGCACTGATTGATGTAGTTTGCTCGTATAATGACCTTACTCAGCTCTCAGTCGACAATTGCCCCAATATCCAGTATGTAGACTGCTCTTACAATGACCTGACATCGCTCACTCTGAGCAACCAGACATTCCTGCAGCGTCTGATTTGCAACAACAACCAGCTGACCATGCTTGATGTATCGTTTGACTCGGCTCTTACTTACATCAACTGCCGCTACAACTACATTACCGACTTCCGTACTATCGGTTGTAGCAATCTGTCAATGGTGGCATGTCAGTGGAACTATTGATATCCGCTTGGCCCTCGCGGCAGCTCCATCCTCTCTTCTCCCTCGTCACGATAGCTTTTTAAGCCGCGAAGGGGTTGAGAAATCCCTGAAAGGCTAAGTCTGGACAGCAGACCATAAACCATATTTTACTTGCGAAATGGATGCACTTCATTGAGGTGCATCCATTTCTGCTGTCTGTCAGGATGACGGGTATCGCCGACGATGTGAATGGAGTGCAATTTTCAAGTCTTGTAAATAAAGCCCGTAAGGTTAATGGGGTGCAATTTGCGACTTTAGTAAATATTGCCGACGAAAGTGACTTTCCTGTCGGCTTGGTAAATATTATCAAGAAGGGGGAAAGGGGTATTTCCGTGACTTATGATTTGTTGGGAAACACTTTACTGTCATTCAGGTAGGGGGGCAAATACACTTACGGTATATCTTTTCAGATTCTTACAGTTCTGAGCAGATATTGCCTGACAGTCATCTTTGGAGAAAGAATACAAACAAGAATATTCAACAGATATATATCGGGTATCAAATAGGCTTGCAGTACATATTCTGACATCAAAAAGAAGAATTCAGGTGAATCTACATCAGGATTATGTAAGTGTCATTAAACTAATGGTTAATGGCACTTTTTCTTTGGGATTACGGTATTTATTTAAAAGTGCTATAACGGGTTACATAACGGGTGACTCGGGAGCAACATTGCTGAAATATCAAAAAAGTTATTAACTTTGCAGAGCAATTCACAAAGAATTGCGGTGTAAATGAATTGTAAACCGACAGCAAAATTCAGCGCATCCCCGATTGTGATTAACTGGGGATATCTTGAAAACTGGAAGAGTACCGCTTCAGTAGACGGCTCGATATAGAGAGTCGTATCCGGCCATTTCCGCAGGTCGGAGTTTTTCCGTTATCACATTTTATAAT
Organism: Muribaculum sp.; assembly: GCF_029051885.1. GTDB lineage: Bacteria > Bacteroidota > Bacteroidia > Bacteroidales > Muribaculaceae > Muribaculum. The sequence goes on along the minus strand of NZ_JAIDKI010000008.1, from coordinate 173 downwards.
AAAATTCCCATATGAACAATCACCGATTGCTCACAGGGCTGTTTGTCGCAGCCTTGTGGAGCGGCGGAGTGTGTGCTGTCGGTCAGACCAAGCAGATGTTTACAATCGAAGACCTGTTTGAGGTTGCTGAAACAAACAGTGCGCAACTACGCCCGTCATTATCCGCCGAAGAA
>NZ_JAIDKI010000079.1 GCF_029051885.1 Muribaculum sp. | reverse complement strand
ACGCAATTTCTCACCCCGCGCCGTAAGATACTGATTTACTGCATACTGGGGGGGGGTAATTTCTTCCTCATAAGGGATTGTTTTCTTGGCAATTATTATTAACTTCGTGCCACACATCAACAGATTTTCCACATGAACCACCATCTTAGAATACTCGTCGCTATGATATTTGCGCTTGTTGCCACGAGTAAAGTTTCGGCCAGAACCATATGCGGCAAGGTGCTTTCTGAAAACGATTCCACAGCTGTGGTCGGAGCTACATGCCGGCTGCTTTCCGACAATAAGTTTATATCAGGCAAAGTAGCCGATACATCGGGGGATTTCTCATTCGATACCGATGCATCCTCCCCGGTGACCCTTGAAATAGGAATGACAGGATATAACGGAGCCACTATCATAATAGACAACGGTGCGGACAATATCAATCTCGGTAATTTATATCTGTCGGAAGGGTTGGTTCTTGACGAAGTCACTGTCACAGGACAGGCAATGATTGACGCTCGCGGACGTACTGTAGTATTTCCATCGGCATCCGATATAAAAGCCTCATCCACTACAGTCGGACTGTTTCAGAAATTGCCTCTCGGCGGACTTGAAGCCGACCCTATAAACCGAACGATAAAGGTCGACGGCGCCGCACCCATGATTCTTATCAATGGCGTTCCGTCATCTATGACCGATATCAACTCTCTGCAACCAAAAGATATCGAGAAGATAGAATACTCACGCATCACACCGGCCAGATATGCCGACCGTGGAGTGAACGGACTGATAAATATCACACTGCGGAAGCGCAACGACGGCGGACAGCTATATCTCTGGGCACGCAGTGCAGTGGCCACGGCATTTGTCGACGGGTCGGTAGAAGCGTCATATCATCAGGGACCGTCGCAGTTTTCATTGTCATGGACTCCATCGTGGCGCAACTATCAGCAAGTATACGATAATAGCGATGAAGCCTACATCGGAGACAATTTCAGGGTCAACATAAAGTCGCATGATAGAAATCCATTCAACTATTTTTACAATCAGTTACAGACAAAGTATACCTACAGTCCCTCTGAGAGTACCACTCTGGCAGTCACCTTTTCGGCTACGCCTATGACCTCGAAGAACCGCCTGCTTGGATATGCCGACGATTCGTTGCTTGGAGCATGCGATAAATTCAGCCGGTCGACAAGCCGGGATTTTGCACCGTCGCTCGACCTGTTTTTACGTCGCGACTTCAATGAGAGCAATTCTCTTGAGGCCCAGGTGGTAGGCACTCTGAGCTCAAGCGACTACAGACGCTACAATCATTTTATCTATAACGGAGATGATGAGCGCGAATACATAATGGATGCCGACAACAGGCGCCGCTCGCTTATCACTGAAGTAAGCTACACCCATACCTTTGGCGACAATACCTCTCTGTCAGCAGGTGTGCAGAACACCCTGTCACATTCAACCAATCAGTATCTGCATACCGACTATAAGCCTGTGCTTACCGAGAACAACAACTATGTGTATGCCGACTTCGGTCAGCGTATAGGCAATGTGTATCTTACTGCATCGACCGGCGCCAAACTGTTCTGGGTTAAAAACGATATGAACCGGCGCCATTTCATCAGAAATATCACTACAGCACGTGCTTCTTGGAATATCTCGCAAAAGTGGAATCTGGTGGCATCATTTATATTTACACCGGATATCCCGTCGCTTGCCGATCTGACCGACTATCCGCAGCAGACGTCGCCCTATCTCGTTTCTAATGGAAATCCATCTCTGAAAGTATCGGAGACGTTCGGCTACCGCGTACAGACCTCTTATCAGCATGATAAACTGACGATGTCGCTCAACCTGTCGATGGCCAATATCAACAACTGCGCGATATCAGATATGGAATATCTCGGCGACAAGCTCTTCCTGTCTCATCCTGTAAATGTGCGCTCCCGACACATGTACAAGGGCTCACTTAATATGAAACTCAGCGATATATATGGTTTCGGCGCACGCGCATATGCATCAATCACGCATTATGCAAATTCCATGGATGGATATAGCCGCAGTCTCACAAGTCTTGACGGAAGTGTAAGTCTGTGGTGGAACAAAGGGCCGTTTACAATATCATTCTGGCAGAAATTCCCGGGAAAATTCCTGATTGGATATCGAGAGAGTAAGGATGAAAACGGCAATTCACTGTCTCTCGGCTATAAGCCCGATAAACACTGGGATTTCGACATATCCTGGATGTATATGTTCAGCAAGAAAGGCTCTCAGTATCCATCGTGGAACTATTCACCGGTAAATCCCTATACCACTGACCGCTACATCAGACATAACGCCAATATGGTGACACTGTCGGTAAGCTATTCGGCCGACTTCGGCTCGATATTCCGCAGCGTCCGTCGCTCACTCAACAATTCCGACACCGGCTCATCGCTCCTAAAGATGTAGGAAATAGTTGAGCGCACATGGCTGCCATTCTCAATATCTTGATTTTGCCGTAACTTCGAAGATGGAAGCATTGACACCTATTATGCTCCCCTTCCCAGCTAATTTTAAATCAAGTACATTTATGGCAACTGTAAAAGTAAAATTCCGTGAGCCGTCTGTGCCTGGAAACAAAGGAACCGTCATTTACCAGATTTCCCACGGAAGTAAAACACGCTTTATCACAACATCCTACCAACTTTACCCTGCACAGTGGAACCAACGTCGAAGCATGCCTGTCTCCGACATTGACTCAGAATCATCGGATATATCAGAGATTACCAGAAACATAAACCGGGATATCAGACTTTTGGACAGAATAATCAAAATACTGTACGACCGGAGCATTACGTTTGACACCGATGACATCACCGCGAGATTCCAACAGACTACTACCGAAAGTTCACTGTTCAACTTCATGAACGCCACTATCAACCGCCTGGTAAATAACGGAAGAATACGCACTTCAGAGACATACACCGCTGCACTACGAAGTTTCCATAAATTCAGAGATGGCCGCGATATAATGCTCGACGAACTCGATACGGATACCATCGAGGCATATCAGACTTATCTTCGAGCCTCGGGACTCGTGCCCAACTCAATATCATTCTATATGCGCATACTCAGGGCACTATACAACCGTGCCGTAGAAGCCGGTCTTGCCGAACAGCGAAAGCCATTCCGCCATGTATATACCGGAATTGACAAAACCGTAAAGAGAGCTCTACCGATATCAAAAATCCGGCAAATGCGCAATCTCGAACTATCACGTACCCCAGCGCTGGCATATGCGCGCGATATATTCATGCTCAGTTTCTATCTGCGCGGAATGAGCTTTATCGACATGGCCTTTCTACGTAAAACCGATCTGCACAACAACCGGATAACATACCGTCGCCACAAAACCGGACAACGGCTCACAATAGCATGCACTCCGGAAATGAAAACAATCCTCAACCGATATCCTGGCAATACATCGGAATATCTGCTACCCATCATACCACCATCTGTGACAGACAAACGTAAAGCCTACCGCAATCAAAGCTATACTATAAACCGACGGCTAAAGCAGATTGCAGTAATGCTTGATATCTCAACTCCGCTCACACTATATGTTGCCCGCCACAGCTGGGCCTCGGCAGCAAAAGTCAATGGAATCCCTATCAGTATAATAAGCCAGGGAATGGGTCACGACTCCGAAGCAACTACACAGATTTATCTGTCATCTCTCGACACATCTGTAATCGACCATGCAAACTCCTTGATTCTGTCATCTCTGCTATAATATCAGCCTCCGGCTTTGATACCCAATCCCTAACGCCACAATCAGCATTAAGTAACTGGTCGAATTTATTTTAATGTTTATTCGATTGAAATTTTTACAAGATTTTACTTGATACAGAAGGAGTGTAGCGAGCTACATGACTGATGACGAGAGGAAAAGATTCAAAAATTTTGCCGAAGAACCATCGAAATAATCAGACCGGTTAATATAAAATAATTTAGAACAGCTACTTATTATCATTTTTTTAGTAAAAATATCTTAGCGTATCATTATGGTGAATTGTCTTCTATTCAAATGCTATTATATTTCTTGCAATGAATCATATGCCCATCATCATACAGCGGACACTGATATTTTTCAATATCTTTGTATTCCTTATACTTAGCTCCGCAAAAGCATACGGCATCAATCATGCGGCTCGGGAAAATAATTCCGGAGTAAATATGATTGACACACCGAATATAACCGGTGTCGTAGCCGACATAGAGGGCAATCCCATTGCCGGAGCAATCGTTTCCGACGGAAAAAACATAGTGCCGACTGATTCAACCGGATACTACAGCATGAATTCCGACAAATCAAAAGGTGCTGTATGGGTAAGCATCCCCCGAGGATATGAGCCACCGATATCCGGCTCACGCCCTCAGTTTTTCGCATTGCTGACCGAACCAAAGAAAGTAGCCGAGCGACATGACTTCATTCTGACACCGTTGGATAACCCCGACAGTTACGTACTGCTCGTTCACACCGACCAACATCTCACCGGGCGCCCCACCGGCGATGTAGATCAGTTCCGTTCACTTATCATCCCCGACTTTAATTCTACAGTAGCACAATACCGCACGCAGGGCAGACACGTCTACAGCATCTCGCTCGGCGATGCCGGATGGGAGAAACACTGGGTCGAGTATGCGTTCGGACTGCCCGACGTAGCACGTGAGTTTGACCGCCTCGACTGCCCGGTGTTCAGCGTTATCGGCAACCACGACTATAACCCCTACGTATCGGGCGATGCCAACTCAACCGACATATTCCTCCGTAACTTCGGCCCGACATATTATTCCTTCAACCTCGGGAGGGTGCACTATATCGTGCTCGACGATATAGTGTATGTCAATGCCAACGCCACACCATCCGAGATGGGCGACCGCGAATACCGCCGGCGTCTTGATGCCGACCAGCTACGGTGGCTCAAGGCCGACCTCGCCACACTGCCCGACACAACGGTGCCTATAGTGATATGCTCACACGTCCCATTCTACTCGGCTCCGGTGCTCAACGGCGACGGCACCATGACAGTGACCAACAGTCTGCGCAACGTTGAGGAAATCGAAGAGATACTCCGCCCCTACAATAATATAAAGGTATTCACAGGCCACCACCATCGCGCCTATAATGTAGAGAGTCCCCGCCTCAAAGGCATGGCCGAGTGGGTATATCCGGCTGTATGCGCAACTATGTGGCGCACAAAAAGTCTGGCAGGCAATCATCTTGCAGCCGACGGATGTGTAGGCGGCTACGGAGTGTGGACGGTCGACAGCACCGACATGTCCTACCGATATAAGTCAGCAGGCTATCCTGCCGACTACCAGATGCGTGTCTACGACCTCAACACAGTGTTCATCAACGCCAAATTGGTCAGCAACAAGGCTGCAAAGTCAAAGGTGGCCAAATGTGCCCATGGCTACAACAAGCGCAATAAGCGCAACGAGTTGCTCATCAATGTATTTGCCTACGGACCCGGATGGAAGGTCGAAGCCACTGAAAACGGATTGCCGCTAAAGGTCAAGCAGGTTGAGGCCAGCGATCCGCTACACATACTCTCCTATGAAATCGCGCAGCTCAACAGCGGAGAGCGCAACGCCCACTCCAAATCAAACCCCTCCGTCCACTTTTTCAAGACAACAGCATCTGCGCCCGACACACCGGTCACAGTCACGGTGACCGACCCGTGGGGGCATATCTACACCGAAACCGTAGAGCGCCCCAAAGCATTTCATGCATTAATGAAATAACCGATTGACTCGCAATATGAACGAACATCAGGAAATTATCGATTATCTTACTTCCACGTCCGACATTCCGGCCGATCTGCTGAAAGCCATACAACAATGGCTCATAGAACACGGCGGAGAGGCCGCGACTACAGGTGCTATGTTTTCCGTTTGGGACAATATGGCCAAGGACAACGGACGCACTTCCATAGACCCGGATATCGCCAAAGGACTACAACGAATATTGCGCGACATCGATTCAGACCGCATGGCGTCAGCCTTGTCATCATCACATCCTGCGATACAGCTTCCTGAAGAACCCGACATAGCGGATGCTCCATCATCAGAAGAACCCATAAGGCCCTACAATGAAAAAACATCGTTTACAAAATGGCTGTTTATTGCGGCCTCGGTGTGCGTGATTCTATCTATAGGTTCATTCATCCTCGGAAACATGATGGCCCGCCATTCATCCGACACTGTATTGCTTGCCGCAGAAGGCTCGATAGGTAAATATACACTACCCGACGGCACTCGCCTGTGGCTCAACGGCGGCTCAACACTCACCTACTGCAGCGACTTCGACGACTCATCCGAGCGACGTGTGTCAATCGACGGAGAAGCCTACTTTGAAGTGACACGCAATCCACGCCGTCCATTTATTGTAGAAATGGAGTCAATGGATATAAAAGTCCTCGGCACATCGTTCAGCGCGCGTTCCTATCCCTACTCCGGAACTGAAGAAGTAATACTGCTGTCGGGAAAAGTAGAATTGGAAAGTCAGATGCTGCCGGAGCCGCTTATAATGCGCCCCAACCAAAAAGTCACCCTTGACAGGGTTTCACGGCAGGCTGTTGTAGCACCGGCCAATGCCAAAGCATATTGCCGTTGGATTGAGCCTGTGACAATATTCGACAACGAGCCGCTTGGAGATATTCTGATTCTACTGTCACGCCGCTATGGTCTTGACATATCTATAAACGACTCAACCAGAGTCGATACACGCATGTCAATCACCCTCAGCAGCTCACAGTCGCTCGACGAAGTCATATCGATTATCGAACATATAATCCCGGTAAAAATAACTGCCGATGGAAACAGTCTTACTCTTGCCTCGGCAAACGCTGACTGATACCTCCAACGGTTTTTACGATAAGCCAATACAAAACCTTCTATTCAAATATACCAACCCTTAGACATGACTGCAAACTACAAATTCTGCGGCATTACGCGAAGGCTTTCACAAATTCGTGCAAAAGCCTTGATTGCGGCATCAATTATTGCTATGTCGGCCTCGTCGCCTCTATCGGTAGCCGCCGCACTACCAAGGGTAAGCATCGATGCTAACGACATTACCGTAAAACAACTGCTTCACGACATTGAGTCGAAATGTAATTATACATTCGCCTACAGCGACGGAGCAGGCCTACCTACCTCAAAGCGTGTCACACTCCACGCTACCGACAGGCCTATCGACGAGATTCTCGCGGAAATACTGCCTGGCGCCGATGTTGAGGTAAAAGGTACTACAATAATGCTCACACCGGCCAAGACTTCCAAAGACGGAAATGCCAAGACACCAAAGGCCAACAAAAAGACTGTTACCGGACGTGTTGTCGACGACAGCGGAGAGCCTATAATCGGAGCCACAGTGATGCAGAAAGGTACCAACAACGGTACATCGACCGATATCGATGGCAATTTCTCCCTTTCTGTATCAGGCAAGCACCCTACTTTAGTGGCCCGTTACGTAGGTTGCGAGCCCAAAGAGATAAAAGCCGCCCCGGGCACTTCGGTCAGCATCACGCTTGACCAGTCTGGAGTCAAACTAAACGATGTCGTGGTTACAGCTCTCGGTATCAGCCGCGAACAGAAATCACTCGGCTATGCCGTGTCAAAAGTGTCAAGCGAAGACCTCAACAACACCGTATCCGGCAACTGGCTCAACTCCATGAACGGTAAGGTGGCAGGTCTTTCTATGACCAGCGCAGGTTCAGGCCCCCTTGGCTCAATGCGCGTTGTGCTCCGTGGCGAACAGTCGCTTAATTACGGAGCCAACGAAGCTCTTTTCGTAGTCGACGGTGTGCCTATTACCTCCGGCGATGCCGGTACAGGCAGTGGTGCGTCATTCTCCAACTCCGATGCGCCCATCGACTTCGGCAACGGCGCCTCTGAAATCAACCCCGAGGATGTCGAGTCGGTGACAGTGTTGAAAGGTCCGGCCGCTACCGCCCTGTATGGTTCGAGAGCAGCCAACGGCGCCATCGTCATCACCACCAAAGCCGGTAAGGCTGAGAAAGGTATCGGTGTGACACTCAACTCGTCGATAACATGGGAAAAAGCAGGATACTATCCCGAATTTCAGGGTGTCTACGGCCCGGGAGCCGACGGAGGATTCGCGCCCTATGCATTCTGGCGATTCAAGAATATGGATGTACCTGAAGGCTTTCCCGCTAAAGCCAACGGTTCCCGCATGAGCTACGGCGAGGCATACAGCGCCGACAAGCTGCGCAGCCAGTACAACTCATACAACCCCGTTACCGGAGAGTGGACACTCACCCCGTTTGTCTACGCCGACGACTGGTTCACAGGATTTATGGAGACAGGTGTGACCTACCGTAACAACATCACCGTAAGCTCCAACAACGGCAAGGGCACATCGGCTCGCCTCTCCGTGACAGATACCCGCAACGACTGGATTCTTCCCAACACAGGCTATAAGAACCAGACTGTATCCGTGTCGCTCAACACCAAGATGAACAAGTGGATGAAGCTCCAGGCCCGTGTCAACTACCTCCACAAATCGTCAGACAACCTCCCGGTGCAGGGCTACAGTAATCAGAGCCCGTTCTACATGCTCATATGGGGTAACACCAACATCAGCCCAAAGCAGTACCGCGACGAATACTTCGGTGGCATGTGTACACTCGAAAACTACTCGGGCGACCGCTACGATGGCAAGGCCATGGTGGCAAGTATGGGTAACTCCAAGCCGGTCAACCCCTACCGCCAGATGTATGAGGCAACCAACGCCATCAACAAAGACCGCGTCTACGGCAACGTAGCCCTCAACATCGACTTCCCAGTCAAAGGCCTCACCCTCGATCTACGTGCAGGCACCGACCTCAGTGTCGACTGGCGCCAGCAGAAGAAACCTTTCCGCTCGCCCGACTACGACCGTGGGTTCTACCGCGAACAGAATAACCGCGACATCGAGACCAACCTCGACTTCATGTTCCGCTACGTAAACAATAAACTTGTCAACAAGCGCCTCGGTCTCAACGCCGCATTCGGAGGCAACTCGATGATACGCCGTGTGTTTCGCAGCTCTATCACACTGAAAAATCTCGGAGAGGAAGGCATCTACAATTCCTCCAACCTTCCCGACGGCGAGTTTGCCCGTCCCTACAACTGGCGCAGCCACAAGGTAGTCAATTCATTCTACGGATTTGTCAACCTTAGCTGGGACAATACATATTACCTCGACATCACCGCACGCAACGACTGGTCATCGGCTCTCGGCCGCGGCAACTGGTCGTTCTTCTACCCTTCGGTATCGGCCAGTGTGCTCCTCGACAACGCCCTCAATCTCCATGATTCCGCTCCCTGGATTGACATGCTCAAGATACGCGGGTCATGGGCCAACGTGGGTAACGACACAAATCCCTATACACTCACCGACACCTATTCTTCATCATCGTCCTACCCCTCAAGCTCGCTTCTGCCAACTACAGCTGCCAACTACTTCATCAAGCCCGAGAACGTAGAGAGCTGGGAGCTCGGTATCGAGTCAATGTTCTTCCACAACCGCTTCGGGGTCGATGTCGCCTTCTACAACTCATCTACCACCAACCAGATTGTAAGCGCTGTAGCCGATATGATTACCGGAGTGTCGGCCCGTAAGATGAACGCCGGCGAAATCCGCAACCGCGGTATAGAACTCTCGGTGCATGTAATTCCAGTACAGACCCGCAACTTCACATGGTCGTTTGACGTAAACTGGAGCCGCAACTGGAACAAACTCGTATCGCTCGACAAAGACTGGGACCCCTCGGCAGCGTTCATCCAGAACGACGGTGCCGGCGGCAGCTATGCATCCATACGTTCCTACGTAGGAGAAGAGATGGGATGGATCTATGGAAAAGGATATAAACGTGCACCTCAGGGAGCTACCTATACCGACGCCAACGGCAATGTAGTCGACTGCTCAGGCATGAAGATTATCGATGCCTCCAACGGCATACCCCTCCTTGACGATGCCGCCGACACCCGCATCGCAAAAGTCAATCCCACATGGCGCGGAGGTATGACACATTCATTCCGCTACCGCGACTTCACTCTCGGACTCACATTCTCGGCCCAGATGGGCGGCCATGCATTCTCTCATACAAATGCCGTACTCTCCTACATGGGAAAACTCACCAACTCGCTCGAAGGCCGCTATGAGGGTCTGACAGTAGAGGGCGTAGTCGCCACCGAAAATGCCGACGGCTCGATAACCTACACCCCTAATACCCTTCCCGTATCGTCGGTAATCGACTATTACCAGAAGGCAAAATATATCCGCAACAATGCCGAGGAGCATACATTTAAAACCGACTTCTTCAAACTTGGCGAAGCTCGTCTCGACTACTCGCTCCCCCGCAAGATATGCCGTAAGCTACGTGTTGTGCAAGGAGCTGCCATTGGTGTGTATGCAACCAATATCTTCTGCATCACCGATTGGCCTCAGTTCGACCCGGAGGCTGCCGGCACAATGAACGGTACAAATATTGTAAACGGCCTTGAAATGGGTGCGCTCCCGATGACACGCACCTACGGCTTCAATATCAAACTATCATTCTAATCCTACCCTATCGACATGAAAATCAAAAAATATACAATCGGTATTCTTACAGCATCGCTACTTGCCACCTCGGCGGTGTCATGCTCCGACAGCTTTGAAAGCATAAATACCGACCCCAACGAGACCCCGATGGGCATGCTCAACCCCTACGGTGTGTTCGAGGCCATGTTCTACGGATATGTCAACCGCTCGCTTGCCTTCACTCGCCAGTACAACAACGAGCTTGTACAGTACACCGCATGCACAGGCTCCAACGGCAACGACATACACCGCTACAGCATCAACAACAACAACGTATCCACCATCTGGTCAAACTATGCACGCTATGCAGCCAACGCCGACCACATGGTGCAGCTTGGTATTACCAAGAATGAGCCGGCAGCACAGGCCGTAGGTCTGACATTGAAAGTCCTCATCATGTCAAATCTCACCGACCTGTTTGGCGACGTGCCATACCGCGAGGCTTTCCAGCACGACCAGGACAACTGGACTCCGGTATTCGACTCGCAGAAGGACGTATATGAGCAGATGTTCGCCGACCTTGAGACTGCCAACAATCTCTATGCTAAATCGCCTGTGTTTGCCAAGCCGACAATCGACCTTATGTATGGCGGAGACATGACCATGTGGCAGAAATTCAACAATTCGCTGTATCTCCGACTGCTTATGCGCGTGAGCGGACGCTCTGAAATGGGAGCCGATACAAAAATCGCCGAGATTGTGTCCAACTCCAACAAGTACCCCATAATCTCCTCCGCAACCGAGAGCGCTACAGTGAAATACACCGGTATCGACCCCTATTTCAACAATTTCCGTCCGAGCAACACTACCGAAACACAGGTAAAGGCCAATAAGATTGCAAAAACAATGATTAACCTCATGCTGCTTACCGGTCGTGACTCAGAGGAAGACCCGCGACTCACCACCATGGCCATACAGAGAGCCGGCGACTGGAAGGGAGTACAGGGCGGATGTGCGATATCCGACGCGCGTCTTGAGGATGACGGCGCAAGCTACCCCAACTACGCCGTACTCGTGCGCGACGCCGCTCCTGCATGGATTCTCGACTACTCAGAGGTACAGTTCATTCTTGCCGAAGCCGCTCTGAAAGGATACATCTCCGGAGGCGAAAGCACAGCGCGCTCACACTATGAGAATGCTGTGACTGCAAGTTGCAGGAAATGGGCCGAACTCACACAATACAGTTCGGAAAAATATCAGATTACCGACGAACGTATCGCGGCTCTGCTTGCCGGCAAACTTGCCGGATGGGACGAAAATTCCGACCATGCAATGCTCATCGCCAATCAGAAATTCATATCTTTGTTCTGGATTGGCTTTGAGGCCTATCACGAACTGCGCCGTACCGGATATCCGGTAATTACTATAGGCAACGGATGCAGCTACAACAACTTTGAGTATCCTCAGCGACTTTACTACCCGACCAACACAGTAGGCTCCAACAGCACAAATGTAAAGATAGCCCTTGACCGAATGGGTGGTGAAAACAATCTCCGCACATCTGTATGGTGGAGCTACAAGGCAATCAACGGTACATTTACTGCTGTGCGCCAGCAAAAATAAATCCATAATCGCTACAGAACATACAATATGAAAATCAATCATATATTCAGATTTCCGGCCATGCTGGCCATATCGGCAATAATAGCCGGCATGGCAGTAAGTGTCACATCCTGTAAAGAAGATGACGAAGCCATCGCAGGCGAACCATACTTCTATGTCGAAGGAGCAGAAGACGGTGTAGTACATATGGACGTCAAAGGACTCGCCCAGGACAAATGGGCATTCGGTGCCGGCGACCACTATATAGTTCGTTCAAATTGCCCGTGGAAAATAGTTCCTGTCGATGGAGAAATGCCTGAATGGATGAAAATCTACCCACTCGAAGGAAACGGTGAAGGCATACTCCGTTTCTATGCTGTAAGCAATCCGATGGCTCAGGTCAGATCGGCAGAGTTCCGTGTAATAATAAACGGCTCTGAGATGGAACGTCATCTCGTATTGTCGCAGGATCCTTCCGGGCCCGTTCTTACTCTCACTGCCGACAACATAATGCTACAGCAGAGCGGAAGTTTCAACGAAGTGGTTGTGACTGCCAACTATGAGTGGGAAGTTGTTGCCGACCCTAATGCCACATGGCTGAAGGTTGAGCGCAATGAAGACAAACTCACCATAGGTACCGACGAGCCAAACCTCACCGGTGCGGAACGCACAGCTACAGTCATAATACGTGGCATTGACGAAAACGCCGAGATAACCACTCCGATAAACATAACTCAGCTCGATGCAATATTCTTCGATGACTTCGGATGGTGCTTTACACCAATGAACACTACCGCCGACTTCTGCGACGAACCCAATCTCGGCGCCGTAGTATGCTGGGGCGACCAGATGCTTCGTATCGACAAGTGGATAGATCCTGTTAAGTCGGCCAATCCGGGTTGGACTGCCGTTAGAGGTACAAAGAGCAAATCAGCAGGCCCATACACATACTCCCGCCACAATTATATCCTCTTCGGAACATCCAACAAATGCGCCGGAAACATCTGCTCGCCGGCAATTACTTCGATTGAAGGTGAAATAAACGCCACAGTAAGCTGGAGCATGGCCGGATTTACCTCAGCCAAGAATGCCAAGGAAGCAGGAAATGAATTCTGGGTATCCATTCTCGGACCTGGACGTATCACAGCAGTAAACGCAAACGGCAAAAGTCTTGCCGAGATTATGACCGGAGAGTGCACCATTCCGTACGAAAGCTCCGGTAATACTCCGGCCGATAAAGCCGGTGTACACGATATCGACCTGACCGAAACAGCGCGATTCTATATCGGCAAAGATGGCTATTTCGACGTAGACACCGACCCGACCGGTCTCGAGGTATGGAAGAGTCCAGAAAGCATGTTCAGCATGAAAGTCGAGGGTATGACCGCTCAGACACGTATTGTATTTATTGCATGCGACGCCGACAATCTCACCATGGAGACCGGCGAAGGCTGGGACGTGCGTGCCGGCAACAGCAAGTACAAATCCAACCGTAAACTGTTCGACAACTTTAAGGTTGTAGTTAACTGAACGATACTTCATTAAGCCAATGATGGAGGAAGTGTCACGATAATATTCAACCATTTATCTGACACCTCCTCCATCTTAGGCATCTATAATATATCAACTCATTAAGAGCTTGTTTAATAATAAATGTTGCCGCCAGGGTCGTATAGCTTGAGACGATTTTCGACATGTGACGAAGGA
>NZ_JAIDKI010000078.1:2974-14125 GCF_029051885.1 Muribaculum sp. | reverse complement strand
ACCCTCACCAAAAACCCCCCCGGAAATGCACGAAAAACGGCATCACTCCCCATGCCAGAGAGGTCACGAGGGCAAATTTACTAATTATGCCGCATTTGTGCAAATTTTAAAGAATTCTATTGCGCCATTTCAAACGACTCTATTCCTTAACATCGTTTACCTCAGACGTTCAAGCATCGACAGCATCTCATCAGGATTTAACCCGGCAGCGTTGCATACAGCCGCAATCACATCACGTGGAGAACAATTGGCACGAAGCCACTCCATCGACATTGCCCCGTCGCGCTTTGACAACCTCACCCCGTCGGAGTTCTTGAGAAGCGGGAGATGGGCATACATAGCAGGCCTTGACAGCCCAAGCAGCGACATCACATAAATCTGCGGAGCTGTAGACATCAACAAATCGTCACCACGCACCACCTCTGTGACGCCCATATCGGCATCATCGACAGCCACAGCAAACTGATACGCCCAGTCGCCACCCTTACGCCGCAGCACAAAATCGCCGAAATAGCCGCTCAAAGCCACATTTTGAGGTCCACAAATCAAATCGTCAAAAGAGACAACATCACAAGCCGGGCCACCCGGACATGGCGGAACCATCAGACGGAGATTAGCCTCTGTGTTGACAGCATCATAACAAGGAACCGACGGCCTGCAACGCCCCGGATAGGCCACATGTCCATCGGAAGCATGTGGAGCTCTTGATGCCATAAGGTCGGCACGCGTGCAGACACACGGATACACCAGCCCCATACCTGCGAGCCGCTCCAGATATGACATATACACGTCATCGCGCGAACTCTGATACACCGGACCCTCGTCCCATCCCAACCCCAGCCAGTCGAGATCGGACATTATCATATCGGCCCACATCTGCCGTGAGCGCTGTCTGTCGATATCCTCTATGCGTAAAAGCCAGCTTCCGCCCTTCGCCTTAGCCGATACATATGACATAAGAGCGGCATAAATATTGCCGAGATGCATGCGCCCGGATGGAGAAGGCGCGAAGCGGCCTTTCCACCTCCCGCACCCGGCAGAAACAGCAGTATTGCAGAGTATTTCAAGCATTTCAGTCGATTTATTAGAGCTTGTTAATAATAAATGTTACCGTCAGGGCGGTCAATCGTCGAGCTAAACATCATAAACGGAATAGCAAAGATAATCATTTTAACCGACATGCCTTCAGACCTGGACAATTCGCCCGATATATCGGCCGGACAGCCGTAACAGACATAAAAATTAGACATCAAATTAACTATCATTAATTTTGTGCTTCCACATTTAACAGCTATATTTGCACGTTGAATTACGACGAGTTGCCATAATCAGGCATATGGAACGCGTCATCTACCGAATGAAAATCAAAATCAACCAATAACCATACGTCATTAAATATGAAAAAATTAAGTATCTTAGGTCTGTGCCTTGTGGCCGCGCTTTCCGCATCGGCCCAGAAAAGCCTTGTAAAAGAGGTAGAAGGAAAGGCCAAAGGCTTTAACGCCGACTTTGCGGCAGCACGCGATATGCTGAAGCCCGCCATGACCAATCCCGAAACCGCCAACGACGCACAGACATGGTATGTAGCCGGCACTATCGAATACGGCGACTATGACAATCTGCTCGGCAAGAAAGCCGTAGGTCAGGACGCAGACGGCCAGAAAATGGGCAACAGCCTATTGCTCGGCTATGACTACTTCATAAAGGCCCTCCCTCTCGACTCAATCGTAGAGACCGACAAGACCGGTGCTCCCAAGCTCAACAAGGACGGCAGCAAGAAGATTAAGACCAAATACTCCAAAGATATGGTCAAGAAAATGGCCGCACACCACCAGGACTATGTATCCGGCGGACAATACCTTTGGGATGCCAAGGATTTCGACGGAGCATACCGCGCTTGGGATATCTACCTGAACATGCCCTCCAACAAGATGCTCGGAAATGATGCTCCCGCAGCACTTCCCGACAGCGTATCTGCCGAAATTTCATATTTCCAGGCTCTCGCAGCATGGCAGGCCGAGAAACTTGACGATGCCCTCAACGCTTTTGACTATGCTTTAAGCAAAGGATACAACAAGAGCGACCTGTATGACTATGCCGTATCTGTAGCTGCCCAGAAAGCATCTACCGAGAGCGACAGCATTGCCCAGGAAAAAGCCAACCGTAAGGTCGTATACTATGCCGACCTCGGCAACAAGGCTTGCGGCGACACTACCGTGAAGTACCTCAACATCATCATCAACGACAAAATCAACAACCGTAAATACGACGAGGCTAAGGATCTTCTCGAAAAAGCAATCTCCGTATCGCCCAACAATGCCGAACTTTACGATGTGCTCGGTATCCTCTATCAGAGCCAAAACGATCTTGACAAGGCTCAGGAGTATCTGACCAAGGCCGTAACCATCGACCCGACATTCCCCAAAGGCCAGCTTGACATGGGCCGTGTGATATACGCACAGGGCGCCAAAATCGACGAGGCTTCCTCAACCCTTCCCAATACGGAATACGCCAAAATCCGCAAAGAAAAAGTCGATCCCCTGCTTCGTGAGTCAATCCCCTATCTGGAGAACGCTCTCAAGAACGAATCGACAGAACAGGAGGCACGCCGCCTGCTCCGCAGCATCTACTACAGCCTTGAGGACGAAGAAAACCTCAAGCGTATCGAGTCGATGTAATCAATTTCCTAAAACCGTTTATATACGATAATACGACAAAGGAGGTGGCCGATAACCGCCTCCTTTGTTTTTTCCTAAAATATATTATGCCGCTTACCAACAACGACCGCAAGCTGTATGCCGACCTCGACAGAGCCCGAACACGCCGCGAACATGGACTTTTCATGGCCGAAGGCACGAAGTGTGTACTCGACACCATCAATCATTTCGAGGTACGGTCGCTGTGCGCCACCGATAAATGGCTCACTCTTCACGGACATGAACTCCCGCAAAACATAGAGACCATACCTGTGAAACGCAACGAACTCGAACGCATGAGCCACCTGTCGACCCCACCGGAAGTAATAGCCATATACCGTATCCCCGATTATTCCATCGATACAGAGATGCTGTCAACAGGCATTACGCTGCTACTCGACCGAGTACAGGACCCCGGCAATCTCGGCACAATCATACGAATTGCCGACTGGTATGGCGTCCGCCAGATTGTCTGCTCGCCTGATACAACCGACGTATGGGGCCCAAAAGTCGTGCAGTCGACAATGGGAGCCATATCACGGGTGAAATGCCACTACACTCCGCTGCCGGATTTCATACGCGAAAATCCCGACATACCGGTGTATGGAACATTTCTCGACGGAGACAACATATACTCATGCCGCCTACCCGAAACAGCAATGATAGTAATGGGCAATGAAGGGCAAGGGATATCACCGGAAGTCGAGAAAGCAGTAACCAGGCGCCTGCTGATACCCTCCTACCCTCCCGGAGCCCCGACAAGCGAATCGCTGAATGTCGGCATGGCGACAGCGATAACATTAAGCGAATTCCGCCGAAATCTATTGGGATAATCTATCCCTTTTCAATCAAGAAATAAATATTACATTTCGTCGGTCATTCGCCGGCATCTTTCCGCTTGCGCCTCGGTCGTTATGGAACCCCATAACTCCCTCATCACAAGCGAAAATCTGCTCGACGAATGACTGCCCTGACGGTAACATTTATTATTAAACAAGCTCTTAATATGTCTATAACTTCGCTTTTACAGCACTCGCGCCGGGCGTCGCGTCAACTCGCCCTCCGCTCTCCCCGGGAAATCGATGACATGCTGCTCCGTGTAGCCGCATCAATCGAACGCAATGCCTCGGCTCTGCTTGAGGCCAATATGTCCGACATGTCGCGTATGGAGTCTACCGACCCCCGTGCCGACCGTCTGCTCCTTACCGGGCAACGCATATCCGACATTGTGCGCGACATGCGTGCCGTGGCCGCGCTCCCGTCTCCGCTTGGGCGCGAGCTGTCGTCAGTGACGCGTCCCAACGGTATGGTGATACGCAAGGTGTCGGTGCCGTTCGGAGTTATAGGCGTCATATATGAGGCAAGGCCCAATGTTACCTTCGACGTGTTTGCTCTCTGCGCTAAGGCCGGTAGCGCCACAGTGCTCAAAGGTGGCCACGAGGCCGCCGACACCAACAGTGCGGCTGTCGGTATCATACGCCGCGAGCTCGAAGCCATGGGGTGGGACCCCGATATCGTGACCCTGCTCCCCAACGACAGGCAGGCTACAGCCGAGATGCTCGGAGCTGTGGGGCTGATTGATGTGGTGATTCCCCGTGGGTCGCGCAGGCTTATCGACTTTGTGCGCGACACTGCCGCCGTGCCTGTCATAGAGACCGGCGCCGGTGTATGCCACACCTATGTGCACTCGTCGGCTATGCTTGAGAAGGCGCGCGACATAGTGTTCAATGCCAAGACACGCCGTGTGAGCGTATGCAATGCCCTCGACACACTTGTCATTGACTCGTCGCGCCTGGGCGACCTCCAGGCCATATGCGCTCCGCTGGCAGATAAAAATGTAGAGATACACGCCGACCACCGTGCGCTCGAGGCGCTTGCCGGAGCATATCCGGTAGACCTTTTGCGCGAGGCAACCCAGGAGGATATGGGATGCGAGTGGATGGACTACAAGATGACCGTGGTGACTGCCGACGGCCTGCGCGACGCAATCGACTTCATCGACGCCCATACAAGCCGCCACAGCGAGTGTATTGTGGCCGAGGACGAGGCTGCTGTTGCTGCCTTCCTGCGTGAGGTCGACGCAGCCTGTGTCTATGCCAATGTGTCGACAGCCTTTACCGACGGCGGTCAGTTTGGCTTCGGAGCCGAAATCGGCATATCTACCCAGAAGCTACACGCACGCGGCCCGATGGGGCTCCCAGAAATCACCACCTACAAGTATCTCGTGACCGGCGACGGACAGACCCGCTGGTAGCCCGGACTGTGGTGTGCTGTCATCTCCGCCCGGAGGATGACTGATGATATATCTGAGCGATGGTTAACAATATTTAACCATCGCTCATTTTTGTATGGATTCTTCTTATTGTCGTAGCTACAATAACTGATTATCAGCTTAATGTGTTATGTACAATATCTATGGGGATGTTATTGTAGATAGTATGAAAACTAAATATCGGAAAAATAATGTTTTATAACATATAAAAATAGTTTGGGGATACTTGCGGCTAATGCTAATTTTGCGCTGTAATAAATCACATGACAGCAATGCCGACACAACCATCAATCACAGCGCCTCTCGCCAACAACCACATATCAGTGGACTGTGTGGTGATGGGGTGGGATGGAGAGCGACTCAACGTGCTCCTTGTAAGCCGTCACAGCGAGGGCGAGGAGTATCGCGATATGAAGCTCCCCGGCAGTCTGATATACCAGGACGAGGATCTCGACCAGGCCGCTGCCAGAGTGCTGCGTGAGCTTACAGGAGTGGAAAACGCCGGTCTGATGCAGTACAAGGCCTACGGGTCGAAGGACCGCACACGCGACCCGCGCGATGTAAAGTGGCTCGAGCGAGCCCAGCAGGCACATGTCGAGCGCATAGTCACCATTGCCTACATAGCGCTTGTTAAGATCGACCGTTCCACCACCGGATGCCTCGAAGGGCACAATGCCCTTTGGATGCCTCTCGACGGAGTCGGCACCCTGGCCTTTGACCACAACCTCATACTCAGCGAGGCAATCCTCCAGATGCGCTCGATGGCCGTAGCCGACCCGGCGCTGCTCTTCGAGCTGTTGCCGCGTAAGTTTACCCTGGCTCAGATGCGCACTCTTTTCGAGATTGTATTCGGACAGAAGGTGGATGTGCGCAACTTTCACAAGAAAGTGGCCTCGATGGCTTATGTGGTGCCCCTCGACGAATACCAGCAGGGAGTGGCTCACCGTGCGGCTCGATTCTACCGGTTCGACCGCAAGGCCTACAACCGCCAGCGCCGCTGACCCCACAGCCGATAAGACAGAGCCGCGACATAGGGCACGACAGCCCCGGACACCGGCAATTCATATATCCATAAGCACTTTAAACCATAAAATCACATTACCCACATGTATCTTTTAGGATATGACATAGGCAGCTCTTCAGTGAAGGCTTCCCTCGTAAGCGCCGAAACAGGCAAATGCGTAAGCACCGCGTTCTTCCCCAAGACCGAGGCCGAGATTATATCGGTACGCACAGGCTGGGCCGAACAGCACCCCTCGGAATGGTGGAAACACCTGCGCGAGGCCACAGAGGCCATCATGGCCGAGTCGAAGGTCGACCCGCGTGACATATCCGCCATCGGTATTTCCTATCAGATGCACGGGCTGGTATGTATCGACAGCGCATGCAATGTCATACGTCCCGCCATCATATGGTGTGACTCCCGCGGAGTGCCCTATGGCGAGAAGGCCTTCGGCGAGCTTGGTGCCGACCAATGTCTGAGCCACCTGCTCAACTCGCCCGGCAACTTCACCGCCACCAAGCTCGCTTGGGTCAAGGAGAACGAGCCCGAGCAGTTCGACCGCATCTGGAAAATCCTCCTCCCGGGCGACTACATCGCCATGCGTCTCACAGGCCGCGTGGCCACTACCGTGAGCGGACTCTCTGAGATGATGCTCTGGGACTTCAAAGAGGGAGCTCCCGCCTCTTTCCTTATGGACTATCTCGGATTTCCCGCCGATATACTTCCGGAAATCGTGCCTACATTCTCCGTACAGGGCACCGTCACCGCCGAGGCTGCCGCCGAGCTTGGCCTCGCCGAGGGTATCCCCGTCACATACCGTGCCGGCGACCAGCCCAACAACGCTCTGTCGCTCAATGTATTCAATCCCGGTGAAGTGGCATCTACCGCCGGCACTTCGGGGGTAGTCTACGGCATAATCGGCGATGTAAGCTACGACCCCCAGTCGCGCGTCAACAACTTCGCCCACGTCAACCACACCACAGCCGCCCCCCGACTGGGCGTAATGACCTGCATCAGCGGCACCGGCATCCTCAACTCATGGATGAAGCGCAACGTGGCTCCCGAGGGGATAGGCTATGCCGAGATGAACGACGTGGCCGCGCAGGCCCCCATCGGCGCAGAGGGCGTGAGCATCCTCCCCTTCGGCAACGGTGCCGAGCGTGTGCTCCGCAACCGTGAGATAGGCTCGTCGATACATGGTGTCAACTTCCTGCGCCACAACAAGAGCCATCTTCTGCGCGCAGCCCAGGAGGGTATCGTATTCTCCTTTATGTACGGCATGGAGGTAATGCAGCAGATGGGCATGAAGCTCAACAAGATACACGCAGGCCATGCCAACATGTTCCTATCGCCCCTCTTCCGCGAGACTCTCGCCGGAGTCAGCGGCGCAACAATCGAGCTGTTCAACACCGACGGCTCGGTAGGAGCGGCCAAGGGGGCCGGAATCGGTGCCGGCATATATCGCGACAACAACGAGGCATTCGCCACTCTCGACCGCATCGAGGTAATCGAGCCGGTGGCCGCCGACGCTCAGGCCTATGCCGAAGCCTACGCCCTGTGGAAGGAGCGCCTCGCCGCAGTGATGGCACAAGACTCGGAAAACAAATAACATACAACATACAACATACATATAATCCCAAAATCCATTAAACATTATGGCAACAAAAGAGTATTTTCCCTCAGTAGGCAAAATCGCCTATGAAGGTCCCCAGAGCTACAACCCCATGGCATTCCGCTACTACGACGCCGAACGCGTAGTGCTCGGCAAGCCCATGAAAGAATGGCTTAAGTTTGCAATGGCATGGTGGCACACACTCTGTGCAGAAGGTGGCGACCAGTTTGGCACAGGCACCAAGAAGTTCCCCTGGAACGATGCTCCCGACGCAATGACAGCAGCCAAGCAGCGTGCCGATGCAGGATTCGAAATCATGCAGAAACTCGGCGTTGAATACTTCTGCTTCCATGATACCGACCTCATCGGCGACCTCACCGATATCGACGACTACGAAGGCCGCATGAACGAAATCGTAGCCTACCTCAAGGAGAAGATGGCTCAGACAGGCATCAAGAACCTCTGGGGCACAGCCAACGTATTCGGCAACGGCCGCTATATGAACGGTGCTGCCACCAACCCCGACTTCGACGTAGTGGCCCGCGCTGCCGTGCAGATCAAAAACGCTATCGACGCCACAATCGCCCTCGGCGGTCAGAACTATGTATTCTGGGGTGGACGCGAAGGCTACATGAGCCTCCTCAACACCGACCAGAAGCGTGAGAAGGAACACCTGGCCATGATGCTCACCATCGCCCGCGACTATGCCCGCTCAAAAGGCTTCACCGGCACATTCCTCATCGAGCCCAAGCCCATGGAACCCTCAAAGCACCAGTACGACGTCGACACCGAGACTGTAATCGGCTTCCTCAAGGCCCATGGTCTCGACAAGGACTTCAAGGTCAACATCGAGGTAAACCACGCCACTCTCGCAGGCCACACATTCGAGCATGAGCTCGCTGTAGCTGTCGACAACGGCATGCTCGGCTCTATCGACGCCAACCGCGGCGACTACCAGAACGGCTGGGATACCGACCAGTTCCCCATCGACAACTACGAGCTCACTCAGGCCATGATGCAGATTATCCGCAACGGAGGTCTCGGCAACGGCGGTACCAACTTCGACGCCAAGACACGCCGCAACTCTACCGACCTCGAGGATATCTTCATCGCCCACATCGCAGGTATGGACGCCATGGCACGTGCACTCCTCAGCGCTGCCGACGTGCTTGAGAAATCACCCTACAAGAAGATGCTCGCCGACCGCTACGCCAGCTTCGACGCCGGCAAGGGCAAGGAATTCGAGGAAGGCAAGCTCACTCTCGAGCAGGTAGTAGACTATGCCCGCACACAGGGCGAGCCCGCCACCACATCGGGCAAGCAGGAACTCTACGAGGCAATCGTCAACATGTACGCTTAATGCCCTGCTGCCTGATATAGCAACCCCTACATGACCGCTCCGGTCCGCTTCGGCAGGCCGGAGTAGGTCGTTTTTATCGAAACGATAATTTTGCGGCGTATGCTCCTCTTGTCATGCGTACGCGCTACATCATTCTTAACCTTAAAGGCAGTTTTGTATAAACCGCCTCTTAATATCCAACATCAATGAATTATCCAGAAAAAGGCAGTAAAGCCTACCTGTTTTCCATAGTGCTGGTCGCCGTAATGGGAGGCCTGCTCTTCGGTTACGATACCGCCGTGATATCGGGAGCCGAGAAGGGTCTGCAGGCATTCTTCGTGGGTGCCGCCGACTTCGTATATACCGACGTAATCCATGGCATCACCTCGTCGAGCGCACTGCTGGGATGTATCATCGGCGCCGCCGTATCGGGCTTCTGCGCCCAGTATCTCGGACGTAAGCGCTCGCTCATCCTCGCCGGCATCCTGTTCTTCGTGTCGGCCCTCGGCAGCTACGAGCCCGAGTTCATACTGTTTCAGCACGGCCAGGCCAGCTACAGCCTGCTGTGGATGTTCAATGCCTACCGCATCATCGGAGGCATAGGCGTAGGCCTCGCCTCAGCCGTATGCCCCATGTACATAGCCGAGGTGGCGCCCTCCAATATCCGCGGTACCCTTGTGTCGTGGAACCAGTTTGCCATCATCTTCGGCCAGCTCGTGGTCTACTTCGTCAACTTCATGATTCTCGGCGACCATGCCAATCCCATCATCGAGAAGACCGCTGAGAACATCTACAACATCGTCAACCTCTCCGACGCCGCATGGACCATCGAACGCGGCTGGCGCTATATGTTCGGCTCCGAGGCTATTGTGGCCGGCCTGTTCACAGTGCTGGTATGCTTCGTGCCCGAGTCGCCGCGCTACCTCTCGCTTGTAGGCCGCGACGAGCGCGCCCTCATGGTGCTCTCGCGTATTAACGGCCTCGCCAAGGCACGCGAGACACTTGCCGAAATCAAGGCCACAGTCGAGGTGAAGAGCGAGAAACTCTTCTCGTTCGGCGTGATGGTAATCTTCGTGGGCATCATGCTCTCGGTGTTCCAGCAGGCAGTGGGCATCAACGCCGTGCTCTACTTCGCTCCGCGCATCTTCGACTCGATGCACATGGGCAACCCCATGGTGCAGACCGTGATTATGGGTATCATCAACATCGCCTTCACTCTCGTGGCTGTATTCACCGTCGAGAAGTGGGGACGCAAGCCTCTGCTCATCACCGGCTCTATAGGAATGGCCATTGGCGCTCTTGGCGTAGCCGCCGTCAACCTCTTCGAACTCCATCCCATTGTGTCGGTAGTGTGCATCATGATCTACTCCGCCTCGTTCATGTTCTCCTGGGGCCCCATCTGCTGGGTGCTTATCGCCGAGATTTTCCCCAACACCATCCGTGGCGCCGCCATGGCTATCGCGGTGGCATTCCAGTGGATATTCAACTTTATCGTGTCGTCGACCTTCGTGCCCATGTACAACATGGAGGCATTCGGCATGGGCGACCGCTTCGGCCACATGTTTGCCTATGCCCTTTACGGTGTGATATGCGTGATAGCAGCATGGTTTGTCTACAAGCTCGTGCCTGAGACCAAGGGCAAGACCCTCGAAGAGATGTCGGCCCTCTGGCGCAAGCGCGATGGCAAAGGTCCCGCTCCGGCCAACCGCGCGGTAGCCGCCGAGTAACCCTCTCCCTACGTGCCGCCATGGCCGCAGTTCATCTTCGTATGCGCCATATTGTTGTATTGCATTGAGCAATCCCTCTCTATGCGCCGCCATGGCCGTGCCATCCATTGAAATTTAAGTTCAGAATACCCCCGCGGGGACAGCCGTCTACAGTGTGGCTGTCCCCGCTTTTTTATCTTGTTTTGTCGCCGGGCTACGCCGGGCATAAGCGTGATGGGCGCTATGACCTATGGTTGCGCACCGCTAACGCGGAGCTTACCATAGGCTAACGTTGTAGACGCCCCCAAAGGGGCTATGCGCTAACGCGTGGAGTTGCCAATGCAGCCATCTGTCAGGCGACGTATCCCACGGTTTGCAGAATCAGCGATAGAGTGGGGGTATCCCCGCATTGCCATGCAGTCAGTCGGTCAGACGTATCCCTACGTTTTGCAGAATCAGCGATAGAGTGGGGGTATCCCCGCATTGCCATGCAGTCAGTCGGTCAGACGTATCCCTACGTTTT
>NZ_JAIDKI010000078.1:0-2874 GCF_029051885.1 Muribaculum sp. | reverse complement strand
GCAGAATCAGCGATAGATTAGGTATATCCCCGCATTGTCGATGCCGTGATAGGCCGGATGTTATTGCTTCATAGTCAGAGATACGCCCAACAACCGCTGCAGACACAAATCGAAGATATGTCCAACATATTGTTACAAACACAAGTTAGAGATATCATCCGACAAATCACTACAACAATATAGAGACAACATCACAACCTATCACAGCATCGGTAACTCGGCGATACCATCCGACATATGGTTGCATTGGCAACTCCACGCGTTAGCGCATAGCCCCTTTGGGGGCGTCTACAACGTTAGCCTATGGTAAGCTCCGCGTTAGCGGTGCGCAACCATAGGTCATAGCGTCCATCACGCCTATGCCTGGCGTAGCCCGGCGACAAGATAAAAATGACAACTTGGGCTACAGCCACAAAGACATATCTTTGTAGACCTATTAGGCAGACCGACAACCTAAACGACCTTTATCTGATACCCATTTTTAAGAAATGGCATAAAAATGGGTCTAAAACAGCGAATTTGACTGTATTTAACCGTTTTTTAACAACAGGAGGGGGGTAAAAGTTACCTTTTGTAGTAACTTTGCAAAATACATAAATATAGTGCAAATAATGTTTAGAAATAGCCTACTTATAGTTCTGTTCGGATTAATTACAGTGTATTTCCATCCGCTCAAGGCCAGTGTAACTTATTCTGATAGCGGTAGTCAGACTGTTGAAAATCTTGTTTATCAATCCGTTGTTTCGGAGGGATATGCTAAAGTTACCGGCCTCGCCTCCGGCAATGTGACTGCGATTAAAATCCCGGAGACAGTTACATTAGAGGTACAACGTACAGTTACTGATACGGAAGGTAAGACTACTACTGATTATGTATCCATGAAGTTTCCGGTACGTGAAATTGCAAGTAATGCATTTTCAGGAAAAAAAACACTTGCTTCGGTATTATTTAACAATAATCTTGTCACTATTGGAAGCTCTGCTTTTGCGAATTGTATTGGACTTAGCGGTACATTGCAAATTCCAGCGTCGGTGACTTCGATAGGATCTGGTGCTTTCTCAGGTTCCGGTATTAGAGAACTTGGATTTGGAGATGGATCAAAGTTGGTGGAATTAGGAAATTATGCTTTTTCAGATTGTGAAAATCTCTTGTCGGCAAAAATACCGAATCGTCTTGCCGAGATTCCGGAATCAGCATTTGCCAAAAGCGGATTGACCGAAATTTCGATATTGTCACCATCGACAACTAAAATCGGTAAGCAGGCGTTTTGGAAATGTGTGAACTTAAAAACGATACTGCTCCATAAAGATATTCAGGAGATAGACACTATGGCTTTCTCGAGTTGCGGCAATTTCAATGACCCGATAAATCTCACTTTTCCGGAAAATGTCACATCTTTGACTATCAGATGTCGTGCTTTTGAATGCGCTCATATTAAAGTGTTGACATTCAGTACCGGTACATTTAAGATTGAGGAATATGCGTTCTGTGAAAATAGCAATCTCGAGCAATTGCGTTTCCCTACAGAAAATATTAAAATAACACTTGGAGAGGGTGCCTTTTCTCAATGTCGTAATCTTAAGGATTTTAAAATGCCGGAGGGTCTTACTCGAATCGAAAATGGCTGTTTTTATGAATGTAAGTCATTGCGTGATATATTGTTGCCTAAATCGGTCAACTATCTTGGTAAACATTCGTTTGGCTGTATCGAGGAACTGAATTCGGCAAAGCGCTCGTGGTGCCCTGAATGTAACTCTGATGTAGTGTTGGATAATCAAGGGGCTTTCTATGATAGTGGAATTTCCATTTGTCTGACATGTGTGAATTATGATGAGAAAACAAAAAAGCATAAAGACATGTCGAAGTCACTTAGCGTAGCTCCTTCAAGAGCAACAGGACGTGGTGGAGTGATATTCGGAGAGGATGCATGCCGGAGATGTAGTAGACTCATTCATCTTCCGCCGGATATTATATCCATAGGCAAGAATGCGTTCTATGGATGTTACAATCTGTCGTGGATACCGATGACGGAAAACTATGTAATACCTGATTTTGCATATCAGTATAGTGGCATAGAGTCGGCTGATATAAAGCCTACGGTATATGAAATCGGGAAATATGCATTTGCAAATACCTCTAATTTACATGAGATAACGCTTCCGGACAGTCTGAAGACAATAAAGGAGGGGGCTTTTTATCATAATGATTTCCGTATAGTGGATCTTCCTTCTAAGGTAGATAATATTGGCTCCAAGGCTTTCATGCATGATGGTGGTGACTTGCTGGAACATGAGTATGAGGACTTCCTTATGATGATTGAGGAGAATAAGGCTTCCATGGATGAAGATGAATTCAATGAGTTCTATGATTATATGATAAAGAACTCGTATTTTGGAATCGAAGAGGTAATTTCGCATAATCCTGTTCCTCCTGTTATGGACGGGGAAGATGTATTCACTGCTTTTATTTACAAATATGCAGTATTACATGTTCCTGCCGATGCCATAGAGGCATATAAGGCGGCCCCTGTTTGGAGCCTCTTTGAAAAAATATATCCTATAGGTTCTTCCGGCATAGATGGTATTTATGACAATAAAGGTGTCATTTCGATAGAAAATGGAATATTGTCAATCAGTAATGTCGCTATGGATTGTCCAGTGGAGATATATACAGTTTCCGGTATGTTGATCAAGAGCCAAAAAGGAGAGGGTGAGATAGCCGGTCTTGCTCGCGGACTATATATCGTTCGTATAGGCGCTGACGTGCGAAAGATTTGGTTATAGTCATCTCCGATTAATTAAGACCCCGTTCACCAATATTTGTTAACGCTGGGGCGGTCAAGCGTCGTGCAGATGTGTTCGCGCAGAGAGGGAG
>NZ_JAIDKI010000077.1 GCF_029051885.1 Muribaculum sp. | reverse complement strand
TTCTGCTGGTCTTTGTTTTGGTCCTGCTGATCCTTGTTCTGGTCTTTATTCTGGTCCTTGTTCTGATCCTGATTCTGCTCCTGCTCCTGTTTTTTCAGCTGGGCAAGGCGCAGATTTTCTCTTGCCTTGTCGTTGTCGGGATTCTTACGCAAGGCCCCTTTATACATATTAATCGCCTGGTCGTACTGCTGCTGGTTGAACGCCATGTTGCCGAGATTGTAGAACGAGCGCTCGCTGATAGCATCATCACCGGCAGTCTTTGCAAGATCGGAGAGAAGCGACTGAGCCTCGGCCATAGGATTGTTCTCATTGTTAGGATCGGCGTTTCCGGCCTGACGCAAAAGCGACACAGCAAGATTGTACATTGCTTTCTCGCTCATGGCATTCTGCTCGAGAGCCTTGCGATACTCTACTTCGGCTTCGGCGAAACGCTTCTCCTCATAGAGTTTGTTGCCGGCCCTTATATGGTTGCGCTCCTTACGTGTCGACGTATCGGTGGCGTCGCCGGCGGCACAGGCTACCGATGGTATCGTCAGCAATGCTGCTGTAGCCAATGCTGTAAGTATGTTGCGTTTAAGTAGTGACATAGGCTATTTACCAAAGAAGTTGAATTTCTTGAGCCATCCGATCTTGCGTTCAGGCAGAAGCATGTCGGCGATAAGAAAAGCGAGTGCGAGCCATGCGAATACGGGGAACTGCTCGGCGCTGGCTTTGTATGTTACCTTCTCGAGCGACGATGTAGCGAGTGTCTTCAACTGCTCGTCGACATCCTTTACCACACTCGACGAGGCTCCCTGCACGTAGATACCGTCGCCGGCTTCTGCTATCTTGCGGGCCATCTCCTCGTTGAGGCGTGTGGTGACCGGCGTGCCGTTGTCATCGCGCAGGAACTGGCCGTCGCGTCCGATAGGAATCAGCGCGCCCTTGGCCGAGCCAAGACCGATGACATCGACCTGTATGCCCTGCTTTGCAGCGGCCTGTACGGCGGCCACAGGGTCGTCCTCGAAGTTTTCGCCGTCGGTAATCACGATTATGGCCTTATGCACATCCTCGTCGGGCGAGAAAGATGTCACAGCCATATCGACGGCAGCACCGATAGCCGTGCCCTGGGTAGGCACCATCTCGGTGGATATGCTGCTGAGAAACATCTTGGCGGAAGAGAAATCGCTTGTGACAGGGAGCTGCGTATAAGCGTCTCCTGCAAATACGATGAGTCCCACCTTATCGTTTCCAAGTTTGTCGAAAAGTTTCTCAAGAATAAGTTTGGCACGCTGCAGACGGCTCACTCCGCGCGGGTCGTCGGTCGATGACGCGAGCATTGAGTTGGACACGTCGAGACATACCATCACTTCGATACCCTGCACCTCGCTTACCTCCTCCTTGGCACCGGCACGCGGGCGTGCGAGCACAATCACAAGAGCGGCCAGAGCTACCAGCTGGAGCACCAGCTTAAGCGCCGGGGTATAGCGCGAAGCCTCGGGCATAAGGCCGGCCAGCACTCCCGGATTGCCGTAAAGGCGCAACCGGCGGCGGCGTGTATAACGTGCCCACAGGAAGAGTCCGGCTACGGCGAGCAGCACGAACATCAAGTATAACAGTCCCGGATTGGCAAAACTAAACATAGTGAACTCAGAGATTAGGGTAATGTACGTAGCACCGTACGGCGCAGGATTATCTCGGCAATGAACAGACCGAAGGCAAGCCAGGCCCACAGCATGTAGTCATCCTCGGTGTGGGAGAAGTGTCTTACATCCATCTGGGTCTTCTCAAGCTGGTCGATTTCAGCAAAAATCTCCTTCAGGACGGTATTTCCGGTAGCTCTGAAGTATTTTCCACCTGTCGAGCGGGCTATATTCTGAAGAGTAGCCTCATCAATGACCACAGGCATCGGCACGTAGTCTATGCCTCCGAAGTAGTTGCGCTGCGGCGTGGGTGCGGTGCCGTTTCGTCCCACACCGATGGTGTATACCTTTATACCCATCTTCTTGGCGATTTCTGCGGCTGTCATAGGCGCCACCACACCGGTATTGTTAGTACCGTCGGTAATAAGGATAATGCTCTTGCTCTTGGCCTTGCCCTCCTTTATACGGTTGATGGATGTGGCCAGACCGTCGCCTATGGCGGTACCGTCGTTGAGCATACCCATGCGGATATCCTTTATATAGTTGGTCACCATGGCACGGTCGGTAGTCATAGGCAGGGCGGTAAAACTCTCTCCTGCGAAAATGACAAGACCGATATTGTCGCTCTCGCGTCCGGCGACAAAGCGTGCGGCGACATCCTTGGCAGCTTCGAAACGGTCGGGTGTAAAATCGCGTGCGAGCATCGATGAAGATATATCGAGCGCCAGCACAATGTCGGTACCCTCGGTTGAGGAGGTGCGCCAGCTGTCGCGGGTCTGCGGACGCGCAAGTACGATAATCACACATCCGATAGCTGCCAGGCGCAACAGAAACAGAAGATGTATGAGATACTCCTTATACGAGCGCGGAAGCCCGGCATAAGGGCTCACCGTGGATATGCCGAGAGCCGGGAAGGCCGAGCGGTGCTTCCACACATACCAGGCTATCAGCGGTATATATATCGTGAACAGCCAAAGATATTCCGGATGGGCAAGCTGCATTATTTTATTGATTCAGAGTTAGTGATTTCAGATTTCGCGGCATCGGCCGAGGCGGCGGCATTGCCGTCGGTGGCTGCGTCGCCGGCAGGTTTCTCAACAGGCTTTGTATCCTCGACAAATCTTGTGGCCATAGTGAAGCTCTTGATATTGTCGTCGGGCAGCGGCCTTACTTTTGCAAACTTGACAAAATCAGCCATCTCGAGAATCTGTTTCATCAGATCGGCCGACGGACGGGTCTCGTCATGGCGGCTTACCTGCTGCATAATCTGTGTGGATGTCATCTCCATGGCGTTTATGCCAAAGCGCAGTTCCAGATATGTACGAAGAATCTCGGTAAGACGGGTATAGTACTCCTTCTCATGGCCGTTTTCACAGAGTTTCTCACCCTTGAGTCTCGTAAGGGCCTGCATGGCCAGTTCGTAAGGAGGAACAGGTTTCTTCTGAGGCAGTATGCTTACCACCTTCTTCTTGCGGAAGAACAGAATTGCCGCTACTGCGAGGATTACAAGGGCGCATATCAGTATCACCCACCAGTAGTCGACAATAAAGTCGGGAATGAAGTCCCAGAGCTTCCATCCGCCGTCGACGGTATCCGCATAGTCGTGGACCGTACGCAGTGAGTCGACGCTTACCGGGATTACCTTAAGCGGCAGGTCGTTTGACATGATTGTATCGCCTCCGCACACATACACGAATGGCGGTATTGTATACAGCCCGGAATCAAAAGCCTGTATTATGAGCTGCTGACGTATCTCCTCTCGCCCGGAACCGATATCGGACGTATCGGGCCGGCCGGCCTCAACCAGGTCGATAGCGGAAGTAAGCGTATCGCCGACATTAAGGAAGTGGCCCTGCACCCCGCGGTCCTGCACGATATCCACATGCAGTGTGGTCTGCTTTCCCATCAGTATGTAGGCCGAGTCGAGACTGGTCTTCAACTGCACAGGACCGGCCGCCAATGCACCCGTTGCGGTGAATACACACAGCAGGATGGCCACACGGCGCAGTGTGTGCCTTAAGAATGTTACGGTTGAGGGGGTAATATGTTTCATAATAATCATATTCGGAACGTTTACCTTACGCCGCGCTTTTTGAACAGGCCCATGAGCGACTTGACATAATCCTCGTCGGTAGCAATCGACGCATAGTCGACACCACACCTGTTGAAACGGTCGGTCATCACCTGCTGACGCTCGTACCACCACTTGTTGAATGCCTTCCGCACACGTCCGGAGGAGGTGTTGACCCAACGCAGGGCTCCTGTCTCAAGATCCTGTACGCGCATAAGCCCGACATCAGGCAACTGGGCGTCGCGGCGGTCATACACCTGTATCGCCGTAACGTCATGCTTGTTGTTGGCAATCGACAGAGCGCGGTAGTAATCGCCCGAGTCGATGAAGTCGGAAATGAGGAAAGTGGTACACCGCTTTTTCAGCGCGTCGGTCATGTAGCGCAATGCCAGCGATATATCCGTGCCGGTATGGTCGGGAGTGAAATCGAGCAATTCGCGTATGAGAAACAGGATGTGGCGACGCCCCTTCTTCGGGGGTATGAACTTCTCGACATGGTCGGAAAAGAATATCATGCCGATCTTATCGTTGTTCTGAATGGCGGAAAATGCGAGAGTGGCCGCAATCTCCGCAATCATCAGACGTTTCTGCTCGCCCATGGCACCGAAATTACGACTGCCCGACACATCGACAAGCAGCATCACCGTCATCTCGCGCTCCTCCTCGTAGACCTTGACATAGGGCCTGTTGTGGCGTGCGGTCACGTTCCAGTCGATGTCGCGTATGTCGTCGCCATACTGGTACTCGCGCACCTCGCTGAAGGTCATGCCGCGTCCTTTGAATGCCGAATGGTATTCTCCGGCAAATATATTCTGCGACAGACCTTTGGTCTTTATCTCGATCTTGCGTATCTTCTTGAGTAGCTCGTTAGCGTCCATAGGATAATAAGGGAATCAGCAGGTGGGTGTATGAAAATACCGCATCATACGGTCCGGCAACCCGGCATGGGGAAGGCCGGACGGCATGAATCAGGGCACCTCAACCTTATCGAGAATTTCAGAGATTACGTCGTCGGCAGTGATATTGTTGGCCTCGGCCTCGTAGGTGAGCCCCAGACGATGGCGCATCACATCATGGGCAACGGCACGCACATCCTCAGGCACCACATATCCGCGGCCGCGCAGGAAAGCGTAGCTGCGGGCGGCACGTGCCAGTGATATTGATGCACGAGGCGAAGCGCCGAAGTCGATTATCGACACAAGGTCGTTAAGGCCATAGTCGGCGGGGAAACGTGTGGCAAACACTATATCGACGATATAACGCTCGATTTTCTCGTCGATATATATCTTCTCGCATACCTTCTGAGCCTCGATTATCTCCTGCGGACGGAGCAGCGGACGCACTTCCTTGCGCTCGTTGGTGATGTTCTGGCGTATGATGAGCTTCTCTTCCTCTTTTGTAGGATATCCGATCACTACCTTCAGAAGGAAACGGTCGACCTGCGCCTCGGGCAGTGGGTATGTGCCTTCCTGCTCGATAGGGTTCTGTGTGGCCATTACCAGGAACGGCTCGTCGAGACGGAATGTATTGTCGCCGATAGTCACCTGACGCTCCTGCATGGCCTCGAGAAGAGCACTCTGCACCTTGGCAGGAGCACGGTTTATCTCATCGGCAAGCACGAAATTAGCGAAAATAGGGCCTTTCTTTACCTGAAACTGCTCGCTCTTCACGCTGTAGACCATTGTACCTGTAACGTCGGCAGGCAGAAGGTCGGGAGTAAACTGTATGCGGCTGTACTTTGCGTCGATTACCTGCGCGAGAGTCTTTATAGCCAAAGTCTTGGCCAGACCGGGCACACCCTCAAGGAGCACATGTCCGTTGGACAGAAGGGCTATCAGCAAAGAGTCGATAAGATGCTTCTGGCCTACAATAGTCTGATCCATACCGCGCTGTATCATACTGATAAAGTCGCTTTTGGAAGCCACAAGATCGTTGAGCTCGCGTATGTTTACCGATTCACTCATAATAGGAATGTATTAGGGTATATTTAGTATTCTAAGATGCAAATTTATTAATTCTAACAACTCAAGCGTTAATCGCGATTGTTAAAATTATATATATATCCTTTAGGTTGTTAAAATCCTCAATTTCCGGACCGGATTCAGCGACGTCCTTTAGTACGGCGTTCAATCTCGCCTATTTTGGCGGTGGCACGGCGTACACTCGCCGGGTCGGAAGCATCGATATTGTATTTCGAGGCCGGCGGAATCACGACAACAGTGCCGGGGCGTATGCGGTCGGGATTGCCGATTTTATCGGCATTTTCTTCATAAATATATACCCAGAAGCAGTGGTTGCCGTAATACTTACGGGCCATGGTGGTAAGGTAGCGGTGGCCGCTTACTGTATCGGTGACAACCTTCGGGGCCGGTGTCGGGGTGCTTACGCTCTTGGCGACAGGTGCTGCACTCTCAGCCTCCTCAGCTTCAGGCGTGGCTACCGGCTCCGAAGCCGGCTCAACAGCCTGAGGCTCGTCGGCAATCTCTGTCAGAAAGCCGTCGGACGGAGTTGTCTCTTCTACCATCTCCTCATCGTCGCCCGTGTCGTATGTGCTGTCGGAGGCATTGCTCAGATAGCCCAGACTGATACTTAGCAGATAGCCCAAAGCCATGCCTACAAAGACTCCGATAAGCAGCATCAGCCATGGGTTAAGTCCGGAGCGGTCGCGGTAAACGATTACCGGCTCTCTATTGTCCGACGAGTCGTCATCGTCGCTGAAGAACTGTTGCTTCAGACGCTCGGCGCTTTCAGCCCGCTTCTTTCCGCCCGGAACTTCCGGATTATTCTCCGCAACCGGCATCTCCACAGCAGCAACAGCAACGGGAGGAACTACGGGAGCTTCGAGCAGTTCGGGAGCGCTGTCGGCTATGAGGTCGGCCTCAGCCTCTACTTCAGCGGCGGCAGGCTCAGCAGGAATTTCAGCGACACTGCCGGCACATGCAGCCTCATCGCTCTCCTGTGTATCTTCCTTACCAGCTGTCTCCTCCTTGGGCTCTTCATTTTTATCTTCTTTATCTTCGTCGTTCACGGCAGTTTTCTCAGCCTCATGGTCTGCGGGACTTCCGTCGACAACAGCAGGCATGTCTGCAACGACAGGCGCGGGAGTCTCCGACAGGTCGCTTTCCGACACTCCGGCAGCCAGTGCTACAGGCTCGAAAGCGGCAAACGGCTCATTGACAGCCTCGGCAAGCGCCTGGTCAGGCGCCCATACGACAGCCTCCTGCGACGGTTCGCCCGGAGCGAATGTGCCGATACCGGTGATAGTCACACGCTCTCCGCGGGCAAGCGCTTCGGTGGCTTTGTCGAGCAGTGCGCGCAGAAAAAGAGCAGCCTCCTCGTCGGTGCATCCTGTGGCTCCGGCTATTGAAGACGCAATACGGTGGAATGTCATCTTGTCGTTCATGGGCGTTCTGTGATTTTTCTTCGCAACAATGTGCTGGGATTAAACTGAATGGTTATCGCCGGAGGGAGGAGGAGTTTCCCGCCTCGGTCGAGGTCGTCGACAATCTTTTCGTCTTCTTTCAATGTAGTAAAAGTGCCGAAACCGGGCAGCAACACAGTGTCGCCGTCGACAAGCGCGTCGCGCAGAGCCGAGGCAAGCCCTTCGACAAGAGCCTCCACATCGCGCTCGGGGCGATGCAGTTCGGCCGACAATTCGGCCACAAGTATATTGTTATCCATCGGGGAAATAATTTCTTTACCAAATAATCACACGCTCTGCCGGTGCGAGCCACATGGCATCGCCCTCTTTAACGGAGAATGCATCGAAGAACTGTTCGAGGTTGCGCAGGGTGCCGTTGACACGCCAGCGGCCGAGAGAATGGGGGTCGGTCTTGGTGCGGTTGAGAATCTCCTCATCGCGGATATTTCCGGCCCATACGTTGGCATAGGCAAGGTAGAATCGCTGGTCGGGGGTAAAGCCGTCGATTACCTTGTCGGCCTCGGGGGCATCGTCAAGACTCATATGGTAGGCAGTGTAAGCTACGCGCAGTCCGCCCTGGTCGGCGATATTCTCGCCGAGAGTCAGGCGACCGTTGGCATGGGTGTCGCCAAGCACTATTATCCGGTCGAACTGAGCGGCAAGGCGGTCGGTGAGCCCGGTAAATTTCTCTTTGTCGGCAGGTGTCCACCAGTTTGCGAAATTGCCGTCCTTGTCAAACTGACTCCCCTGGTCGTCGAACCCGTGGGTCATCTCGTGGCCGATTACCACACCGATGGCACCGTAATTCTCGGCCGGATCGGCATCGGGATTGAAGTAAGGCGGCTGGAGTATGCCGGCCGGGAAGCATATCTCGTTGGTAGTGGGATTGTAATATGCGTTGACAGTCTGCGGAGTCATATACCACCGGTCGCGGTCGACAGGCTTCCCCCACTGGGCGAGATTGTAGGCCTGCTCATTGACAATGGCACGCTTGATATTGTCCCAGTAGCTCTGACGCGGATCGATGACAAGCGCCGAATAGTCGCGCCATTTATCGGGATAACCCACCTTTACGGTAAATGCGTCGAGTTTCTCCAGGGCACGAGCTTTTGTAGTGTCGCTCATCCATGTGAGTCCCTTTATATGCATGCCGAGTGCCTTGCGAAGGTTGCCTACAAGCTCAAGCATTTTTGTCTTTGAGCGCTCGGGGAAATATTTCTCGACATATAGCTCGCCAACAGCCTCGCCAAGGAGGGCGTTGGGCACGGCGAGAGCACGCTTCCACCGCGGCATAGGCTCTTCCACACCTGTAATAGCGCGGGTAAGGCCGAATTTAGCGGCTACGAAGTCGTCGCTCAGATAGTCGGCGGCGCCATCAAGATACATCGCCGTAAGATAATCGTGGAGCGCCTGCTCGGAGGCATTGGCAAGAATCGAATCGACAGCGGCAAGCACCTTAGGCTGCCCTACGATAAGAGTGTCAATGTCAGTGATGCCCTGGCGGTCAAAGTAGCGCCTCAGGTCAACGGCAGGATATCGGGCGGCAATCTCCGACATGGCTACGGGATTGTAGCTCGCGGCAGGGTCGCGAAGCTCCTCGCGGCTCATTGCGGCATGTGCGAGCTGAGTCTCGATTGCTATTGTATTGTCGGCCAGGCGTGCCTGCCCTTCGGCGGAGTAGCCTACCAGCTCGGCAAGCCGGCGCAGGTAGGCGGCATATGCATCGCGCACACTGCGTGCCCGGTCGGTGTCCTCGATATAATAGTCGCGGTCGCCCATGCCGAGCGAGCCCTGGGTAAGATACATCGCATTGTTGTCGGAACTCATCATGTCGGCTTCCACTCCTGTGTCGAAGAATCCGCTCATACCGGGCTGAGTGGCGAGCATGTCGATTATTTCAGCACGCCCCGCCTGGTTAATGGCCACCACATCTCCCATCACCGGCTGCGCTCCCTGTAGGTTGAGGCGCAAAGAGTCAAGTCCCATGGCATACAGGTCGCCGATTTTCTGCGCCACTGAGCCCGGGACTGCGTTGCGGCTGTCAAGACCGGATATGAGTTCGCGCACCTGTATGCGGTTATTGTCGCGCAACTGGTCGAATGTGCCGAAGCGCGCGAACTCCGGTTTAAGCGGATTTAGTTTCATCCATCCTCCGCAGGCATAATCGTAGAAGTCGGTCTGCGGAGCCACGCTTTCGTCGAGATTGGCGCGGTCAACTCCGCGCGGTGCGGTTATGGCATTGGCGGTCATAATGGTAGAGGCAGTAGCGAGTGTGAGTGTGAACCTGATGGCCCGTTGAGTTAATGATGACATAAGTGAAGGGTTGAGGAGTGGGAGCTGAGTATATTAACGTAAGGCGTTGATAAATAGTTTTGCTGAGAATCAATCAATGCCGAGGCTCTGCTTGAGCTCGTCGAGTTCGATGCCCGCGAGTTCCCACAGGCTCATGGCATTGTCAAGCTGCTTGCCAAGGGCCGCATGACGGTCAAATATTTCGGTATCGACCTCGCCGGCAGCTATCTTGGCCTCGACTTCGGCAATACGCGCCTCTATATCGGCGATTGAGGCTTCGGCTTCGGCCACTTTCTTTTCGGCACGCTTCACCATGCGCTGGCGTTCACGCTGCTCGGTATAATTAACACGCCCCTGGCGCGGAGCCGGTGTGTCAGGCTGAGGTGCCTGTTTCGGGGCGGACGGATTATTCCGGGTGTCTGAAGCCGGCTTGTCGGGAGTGGACGGCTTGTTGCGCTCAAGTTCGGCAAGTGAGTCGAGCTTCTTCTTCTCAAGAAACTCATATATACCTCCCAGACATTCCCTTACCTGTCCGCCACCGAATTCATATACCTTCTCGACAAGTCCGTCGAGGAACTCTCGGTCGTGACTCACGACAATGACCGTACCGTCGAAATCCTTGATGGCCTGCTTGAGGATATCCTTAGTGGCCATGTCGAGATGGTTGGTAGGTTCGTCGAGAATCAGCAGGTTGACAGGCTCCAGCAACAGGCGTATCATGGCCAAACGGGTCTTTTCACCACCGGAGAGCACCTTTACTTTCTTGTCGGACGCCTCTCCTCCAAACATGAACGCGCCAAGGATGTCGCGTATCTTTGTACGGATATCGCCTACGGCCACACGGTCGATTGTGTCGAACACCGTGATTTCTCCGTCAAGCAGCTGTGCCTGATTCTGAGCGAAATAACCGATTTTGACGTTGTGTCCGAGTTTCAGATGGCCCGTAAAGGGTATTTCACCCATGATACACTTAACAAGAGTCGACTTTCCCTCGCCATTCTTGCCGACAAAAGCCACCTTCTCGCCACGCTTTATGGTAAACGTAGCACCGTCAAACACCTGATGGTCGCCATATGCCTTCCCTACCCCATCGGCTATCACGGGATAGTCGCCCGAACGGGGAGCCGGGGGAAAACGCAGGTTAAGACGCGAGGTGTCTACCTCATCGACCTCTATGCGCTCGATTTTGGCAAGCTGCTTCATGCGGCTCTGCACCTGCACGGCCTTTGTGGCCTTGTAGCGGAAACGCTCGATAAATTCCTCGGTGTCCTGTATCTGTTTCTGCTGATTCTCGTAGGCACGGCGCTGCTGCTCGATGCGCTCCTGATGGAGCACTACATATTTCGAGTAGTTGACCGCGTAGTCATAAATCTTGCCGAGAGAAATCTCGATGGTGCGGTTGGTTACATTGTCGATGAAAGCACGGTCGTGGCTTACAAGCACCACAGCCCCGGCCTTGGTGACAAGGAAATTCTCAAGCCATTGTATCGACTCGATATCAAGATGGTTGGTAGGCTCGTCAAGCAACAGCACGTCGGGGCGCTGCAAGAGAATTTTGGCAAGCTCGATACGCATACGCCATCCGCCTGAAAATTCTGAAGTAGGACGGTTGAAGTCGCTGCGCATAAATCCGAGACCGATGAGGGTCTTCTCCATCTCAGCCTCGCCACCGTCACCCTCCTCCATGGAAATCTGTTCGGAAAGCGTGGTCATGCGGTCGATAAGGCGCGCATACGCGTCGCTCTCATAGTCGGTGCGCTCGGCAAGTTCCGCGCTCAGGCGGTCGTATTGCTCATGGAGCTGCTGTATGTGGCCGAAGGCTTTACGCACTTCGTCAATTACCGTGTTGGTATCGGTCAGCGTCATATGCTGCGGGAGGTAACCTATTGTCACATCCTGCGGCACGGCCACAGAGCCGGAAGTAGGTTTCTGAATACCGGCGATAATCTTGAGCATCGTCGACTTGCCGGCACCGTTCTTGCCCACGAGGGCTATGCGGTCGCGCTTGTTGATTACATAGTTTATGCCGTCGAAAAGACTTTTCGCGCTGAATTCAACCGATAGATTCTGTATCGAAATCATCTGTCATCTATAGAAAAACACTACAAAGTTACTCAATCCCGCAGACATTTCATAACTTTGTATCCCTACCATATCATCACAACCATCGAAACATCATTATCTCATGAAGATTATTAAATCAATTGCCATCAGCACATTCATCGCCGCAACATCACTACTGTGCGAAGCCCGTGAGTTTCAGGACTGGTCAAACTTCCGCCGCTACCACGACAGCAACACCGAGGTAAAGGCACTTCCGGCAGCCGAACGTCAGGTGGTGTTCCTCGGCAACTCGATTACAGACAACTGGGCCCGATTCCGCCCCGACTTCTTCAAAAGCAACGGCTATGTCGGCAGAGGTATTTCGGGACAGACCACATATCAGTTTCTGTCGCGTTTCCGCGAGGATGTAATCAACCTCCACCCGCGTATCGTGGTAATCAATGCCGCAACCAACGACGTGGCTGAAAACACCCATCCCTATGTCGAGGATATGACGGTCGACAATATCTCTTCGCTCATCGAGCTGGCCCAGGCCAACGGTATAACTCCGGTACTTACCACCACTCTGCCGGCGGCATCATTCGGATGGCGCAAGGAGATTACCGGCAGTTCCGACAAAATCGCGGCCCTCAACAAGCGTCTCGAAGCGCTCGCCAAAGAAAAGGGCATCCTGTTTGTCGACTACTACTCGCGCCTTGTCAATCCCGGCGACGAGACCCGTGCTCTCAACCCTGCCTACACCAACGATGGCGTACACCCTACCGAAGCAGGATATGCTGTGATGGAATCAATAATTCACCCGGTGCTGCAGGAACTGCTCGCAAGATAACCGGGACCTTAGCGCCATACACTGACAACGAGCACGTTAGCATCATAGCACCAAAAAATCGCGGTCAAAAGTTTGCGACATAAAAAAAATGTAGTACCTTTGCGCCCGGGTAAGTCCTACACGACCAGCTCCCCGGGAACTCCGCCAGGCCTTGACCGGAGCAACGGTACCGGGTTGTAGCGGTGCGATGTAGTCAGCTTACCCTTTTTTCATATAGATACATCAGCAGGCGCCCACAATCGCCGCAGCATAAGAGCAAACAATCGGGTCCGCAAAGTCTCTGAATATTCAAAAAGACTATGCGGACCCGATTGTCTTTATTTTCTCTGTCAGGCAGCGGCCCTGTTACAGCAGGGCTGTGTATATTGCACTTGTATCTTTGGCGGTGAGGGGGACGTAGTTGCCGATGGATTCACCCTTATGCATATGCAGGGCATCGACAAGAGCAGGAATATCCGGGTCTGTGATGCCGAGTCCGGCAAAGTCGGCGGGCATGCCGATACTTGTGAAGAAAGAGCGCAGACGCTCTATGCCTTGCAATGCAACATCGGCAGGAGTTGAATCGGCTACGGGGACAACATCCATCACCCGCTCGGCAAACTGTGCCACCTTGGCGGGATTTTTTGCGGCCACATACTCCATCCAGGCCGGAATCACAGCAGCAAGTCCGGCTCCGTGGGCCACCTCAGGATATACCGCACTGATTTCATGTTCGATAAAATGGCTCGACCAGTCCTCGCGGCGGCCGGTGCCGCAGATACCGTTGTGGGCGAGAGTAGCCGCCCACATTATGTTGGCACGCGCCTGATAATCGTCGGGCGACACCATTACCCGACGCCCTTCATTGATAATCGACTTCAGCAGTCCCTCGGCCACGCGGTCGGTAACCT
Source organism: Muribaculum sp. (assembly GCF_029051885.1). Lineage (GTDB taxonomy): Bacteria > Bacteroidota > Bacteroidia > Bacteroidales > Muribaculaceae > Muribaculum. The sequence goes on along the minus strand of NZ_JAIDKI010000077.1, from coordinate 14,016 downwards.
CACAGTCGGGAGTATTGGAAAAATAGCGCTCGAATATGTGGGCCATCATGTCGACAATACCGCAGGCGGTCTGCCAGGCCGGAAGGGTGAGAGTAAGCTCCGGATTCATTATCGCAAATTTCGGACGCAACACCGACTCCGTGCGAAGGCTCAGCTTTACAGGGCCCGAAACAACCTCTCCGTTTTCATTTTTCACCTCTCGAAGAGTAATCACCGAATTGCCAGAGCCTTCGCTGCCGGCTGCGGGAATGGTAAGCACAACTCCGACCGGCAAAGCGCGCTCCGGAGTCATTTTTCCGCAATAGAAATCCCAGAAATCACCGTCGTACAGCGCCCCGAGGGCTATAGCCTTGGCTGTGTCGATTACCGAGCCGCCGCCGACAGCTATGATGATATCTATATCGTGCATGCGCACAAGCTCGATGCCTTCGCGTACACGGTCGTCGGTAGGATTGGGCTGAATGCCCTCAAGGTTGAAAGTATCGAAACCGGCCGCATGAAGCGAACGCACGGCACGTCCGACGGCACCACTTCTTACTGCGGACCCTCCGCCATATACTACAAGCGCACGCTTGCCGCCGAACTCTTTGGCAAGCTCGCCGATTCTCTTTTCAGTATAGCGCCCGAACACAAACTTTGTCGGAGCATAATATACAAAATTATCCATGATAATAACTTGTGGGTTAAGCTATAGTAATCGATTCGAAATGACTCCCCGGAGGGGAGCAAAAGCGATTAGGGCCGTCCGGGACTTGATGCCCTTCCGGCCCTAATATAATATACGATATCTGTATTCAGTTTCAACGGCGCTTGCCGGCTCCGCCCTGACGCTTCTGCTGCTCGCGAAGCATGGCCTGCTGCTGGCGCTGAGCTTCCTCAAGACGGGCCATGAAGCCGCTCTTCTTGCGGGGCTTCTTGGCGGCCTCGGCCATCTTGGCGCGCATCTTGTCCTCATTTACCACGTGGCGGAAGATGTACATCTGCACGATGGTGATAAGGAGCGAAAGGAAGTAATAGTAAGACAGACCTGCGGCATAATTGTTGAAGAACACAAGGAACATCAACGGCATCAGATACATCATCCACTTCATGCCCGGCATAGCCGAAGATGATGGCTGGTTGGCCATTGTGAACTTGGTATAGATGATGTTGGTGACTGTCATAAGCAGACAGAAGAGCGACAGGTGATTGCCGAAATATTCTGTCACCAGAGGTATGTTGCCCGACCATGTGAGTATGGCGTCAGGAGCCGAAAGGTCTTTAGCCCAAAGGAACGACTGGCCGCGCAGCTCGATACACGAGGGGAAGAAGGCAAACATTGCTATCAGCACGGGGAACTGGAGAAGCATCGGCAGACATCCGGCCATAGGATTGGCTCCGGCCTTGGAGTAAAGCTCCATGGTCTTCTGCTGACGGGTCATAGCGTTCTCCTGACCGGGATATTTCTCGTTGATAGCCTGAATCTCAGGGTTGAGCAGTCGCATCTTGGCCTGAGACATGTAGCTCTTATAGGTAAAGGGGAAGAGAATGAGCTTGATGAATATAGTGAGGATGAGGATTATAATGCCATAGTTGCTGAATACCGAACCGAGAATGTTGAATACAGGAATAACAATCAGGGTATTTATCCACCTCACGATAGGCCATCCCAGCGGCACCAGCTCGGTAAGGTCAAGATCGTCGTCGGGATAAAGCTCCTTGTCGACATCGCTCAGCATCGGATAGAGGTTGGGGCCGATAAGGATATCAAACGACACCGGGCGCTCGGCACCGGGATTGTAGTCGAGTGTAGATATAGCCTCCATCTCCTTGAGGTAATCGGCATCATCGTTTACAGAAAGCACTGTAGACTGAAGGGCAGCGTTGTTGAACGGAGTGCGACCGATGAAAGCCATCGAGAAGAACTGATTTTTAAACGCCATCCACTTGACAGGCTCATTGATTTCCTTGGAATCGGACGAGGTCTCGCTGAGATTGTCGACATCGCCTCCGGCATATTTGTAGAAAATAGCAGAATTGCGTTCCTCAAACATGCGTCCCTCCTCCTGGCGTATCATGCGCTGTTTCCATACGAAGTCCATGGTAACGACATTGGAAGGGATAATGCTCTGCATGCCTTTCTGCTCGACGTCGAGACGCACTACATAGCTGTCGGGGAGCAGGGTATATCGCAGTCCGAACTCGGTGCCCTTGCCGAGATCGAGGCTCATGAGGACAGAAGAGTCGGAGACTTCGGTGGGACGGAAATAGAAATCGCGGGTGTCAAACTCGCGGTCGGTCGAGCTGAGGATAAACGAGTAGGCGTCGTCATTGCCTGAAATCACTTTCACCTTTCCACCACGGAAACTGTCGTACTTTGACAGCTCGGCAGTGGCAATCATAGCTCCCTTGGTAGAGATGTCGAGCGAGATAAGGTCGTTGGCGAGGCGCACAGTATCGTTTGTGCCCTGAAGGTATCGTGCAAATCCCTGATACTGGGTAAGGTCGCGAAGCAGTGTCTTCACACGTGCCACAGCATCGGTATAGGCTTTTGCGCTGACGGCAGATGATTTGAGCGCCATAGCCGGATTGGCAAGCATGCCTATAGGCACATCTACAGAGTCGACACGCACATGTCCGGTAACTTCAGTACCATTGCCTGTGAGCACTATTCCGTCGCGGTCGATACGTCCAGAGCCGGTGCTGTCCTGCACACCATAGCGTGACACTGCGTCGGCGAGCATCACAAGCTGACCGCGTGTAAGAGAGTCGGCAGAGGATGCAAGCAGATTGTCGGCGGCAGCCTGGGCCTGCTCCTGTGTGACCTCAATGTCGGGGGCCTGGCCGGGCTGGGGTTCCGGCTGATTCAGCCACATAAATCCTAATAGCACGGCACCCATCAGAAGCATGCCGTACATAGTGTTCTTATCCATTCAGTATTCTTTATTCTGTTTTTTCTTTTGATTTTTCTGATTTATATTCTATCGCAGCCTTGACAAAATCGAGGAAGATAGGGTTGGGAGCAAGTACCGTCGACGAATACTCGGGATGATACTGTGTACCGATATACCAGCGATGGTCAGGCAGCTCCACCACCTCGACAAGGCGAGTGGCGGGATTCTCCCCTACACATTTCATGCCTGCGTCCTCAAAGCGGCGGCGATAGTCGCTGTTGAATTCAAAGCGATGGCGATGGCGCTCGCTTACCATCTCGCTTCCGTAGGCGGCGGCGACACGGCTGCCGGGCACCAGGCGGCAATCGTAAGCTCCGAGACGCATCGTGCCTCCCTTGTCGGTGACCGACTTCTGCTCGTCCATAAGGTCAATCACATTGTGGGGAGTGTGCACATCCATCTCAGTAGAGTTGGCATCGGCCAGTCCGAGCACGTTGCGGGCAAACTCGATGACCATACACTGCATGCCGAGACATATGCCGAAGGTAGGCACATCGTGCTCGCGAAGCCACTTCAAGGCCACAAACTTGCCCTCTATGCCGCGCTGTCCGAAGCCGGGCGCCACGACTACACCATCCAGGCCCGAGAGTTTCTCGGCTACATTGTCGTCGGTCAGTTTCTCCGAGTGGACATACACGAGACTGAGGCGGTGGTCGCCGTAGGTGGCAGCCTGCAACAGGGCCTCGTTGATTGACTTGTAAGCGTCCTGGAGCTCCACATACTTTCCGACAAGACCTATAGTGACGGTCTCTTCGGCATTTTCAAGTTTGTGGAGGAAGTGCATCCACGACTTCATGTCGGGCTCGCCCTGCACCGGCACATCCATCTTGCGCATCACAATCTCGTCGAGATGCTGCTCATGCATCTTCACCGGGACCTCATATATGGTGGGCACATCGACCGACTGTATTACCGCATCGACAGAAACATTACAGAACTGTGCGATTTTGCGGCGCATGTCGACCGGAATCTCCTGCTCGGTGCGAAGCACAAGTATATCGGGACGTATACCTACTTCCTGCAACTGCTTTACGGAGTGCTGTGTGGGCTTGGTCTTGAGCTCCTTTGCCGCACGGATATAGGGCACATAGGTAAGATGTATGCACAGGGCGTCATGGCCGAGTTCCCATTGCAGCTGGCGCATAGCCTCTATAAACGGAAGCGACTCGATATCTCCTACGGTACCGCCGATTTCGGTAATGACGAAATCGTATTTGCCGGTATTACCGAGGAGCTTCACATTGCGCTTTATCTCGTCGGTGATATGAGGCACAATCTGGACGGTCTTTCCAAGGTAATCGCCGTGGCGCTCCTTGTCGATTACATTCTGATAGATACGTCCGGTAGTGATATTGTTGGCTCGCGTGGTACGCATGTTGGTGAAGCGCTCGTAATGTCCGAGGTCGAGGTCGGCTTCATGACCGTCAACGGTAACGTAACACTCTCCATGCTCGTAAGGATTGAGTGTGCCGGGATCAATGTTGATGTATGGATCAAACTTCTGGATGGTGACACGGAATCCACGTGCCTCAAGCAGGCAGGCGAGAGATGATGAAATGATTCCTTTACCGAGGGAGGACACCACGCCTCCGGTCACAAAAATATACTTCGTTTCCACGCTAATATGTATTTTACAGCATATGTTCCATAGATTCACTTACTACAGCCACATATGCCGACGTTTATAATCAAAACGTCGGCAAAGGTAATTATTTTCAATCACAAATCCTCTGTGGCCGGCGTCGAATTTTCATAGAGTCAGATGTGTGCCTCCGGCGATATCCGCCAACGCCGCAGCCGAGGTTATCACCACCTCTCCTACCCCTCCGCGCAATGCGTCGAAAGAATTGGACAGCTTTGGAATCATGCCCCCGGAAACAGTGCCGTCGGCCTTCAGCTGCTCGAACATACCGGGATTTATGGCCGGTATCACCGAATCATCGTCAGACTCGTCGCGCAATACTCCGGGCTTCTCAAAGCAGAATACCAGCCGCACATCGAAATATGGTGTAAGACCGGTGGCTACAGACTGTGCCATTGTATCGGCATTGGTATTGAGCAGGTGGCCGAGGCCGTCATGCGTAAGGGGTGCGACTACAGGCACCACACCTCCGCGCACAAGAGTGGCAAGTGCGTCGCCGTTGACACGCTCTACATCGCCCACCCATCCGTAGTCGATGCCGGATTCCGTAACGGGACGCCGACGCGAGCGGATTATATCCATGTCGGCTCCGGTCATGCCGAGAGCATCTACTCCGAGAGCCTGCAGGCCCGCTACCACTGATTTGTTGACCAGACCGCCGTACACCATTGTCACCACGCGGAGCATGGCCTCGTCGGTAACACGGCGTCCATCAATCATAGTAGTGGCGATACCCAAATCGGTAGCGACTTTTGTGGCGGAACGGCCTCCGCCATGCACGAGAAGTTTGAATCCGTCGATGGCGGCGAAGTCGCGTAGCAGACGGTCGAGAGTGTCAGCCTCCTCGACAATCTTGCCTCCGACTTTTACTACGGTTATCTTGTCTTTACACATATTATTATCCGATACATGTCATGAATATCACTCGCCGTCCTGCTCCTGGGCAAACTGCATGAGGTATGCCTTGATAAACGGGTCAAGCTCGCCGTCCATCACAGCATTTACATCCGAGGTCTGCCAGCCTGTACGGTGGTCCTTGACACGGCGGTCGTCGAATACATACGAGCGTATCTGGGAGCCCCATTCGATTTTCATCTTACCGTCCTCAATCTTACGCTGCTCGGCAAGACGGTGCTGCAGCTCCTTGTCGTAAAGAATCGAACGCAGCTGACGCATGGCGTTCTCCTTGTTTTTGGGCTGGTCGCGGGTCTCGGTATTCTCGATAAGAATCTCTTCCTTCTCGCCTGTATATGGGTCGGTAAACTGATAGCGCAGACGTACGCCCGACTCTACCTTGTTGACGTTCTGACCGCCGGCACCTCCGCTTCGGAAAGTGTCCCAGCTGAGCAACGCCGGGTCGACATGCACCTCGATAGTATCGTCGACAAGCGGTGTGACGAATACTGAGGCAAACGATGTCATACGCTTTCCCTGGGCATTGTAGGGAGAAACGCGGACAAGGCGGTGTACACCGTTCTCGCTCTTGAGATAGCCGTAGGCCATGGGGCCGTCGACTTCGATTGTAACCGATTTTATGCCGGCTTCGTCGCCTTCGAGTATATTGGCGATTGCGGTCTTGTAGCCTCTGGCCTCGCAATAGCGCAGGTACATGCGCATAAGCATCGATGCCCAGTCCTGGCTCTCGGTACCGCCGGCGCCGGAGTTGATTTTCAATACGGCTCCCAACGAGTCCTCTTCGCGGCGCAACATATTGCGCAGCTCCATATCCTCGATTTTTTCGATAAGGTCGGCATACATGCGGTCAAGCTCTTCCTCCTCGACCAGTCCCTCTTTAAGAAAGTCCCACGCAAGCTGGAGTTCTCCGACAGCCTTATCGACTTCATCGTAAGAGTCAATCCACTGATGTAGTTGCTTTACTTTCTTCATCTGTGCCTGCGCCTCTTTCTGATGTTCCCAGAAGTCGGGCACATGAGTGCGCAGCTCTTCTTCCTCCACTTCGATACGTTTGGAGTCTATATCAAGATAATGTCGAAGCGCGTCCTTGCGCTCTATAGCCTGCTTTAGTTGGTCGTAGGTTATCATATTGCGGGAATTGGAGTCGTTGTTTTTTGTGGGGGGGAGATAAAATTATAGAAGCGCTACCTTACTGGGCATACATGGCCTCAATCAAGTCGGCATATTTTGTATTAATCACCGGACGCTTAATCTTAAGCGTGTTGGTAAGCTCGCCGCCTTCCATAGTGAATTCTTTTGGAAGGAGGGTGAAGCGCTTTATCTTCTCGTAGTTGGCAAAGCCCTTTTCCAGTTTCTCAATGCGCTGCTGAATCATGCGGTTGATTTCGGAATTGGCCACCAGATCGGCCATTGACTTATAACTTATCTTCTTCTTTTCAGCATATTCACGCAGAGCATCAAGGGCAGGTACGATAATGGCAGTCACATATTTGCGGCGGTCGCCGATAACAGCCACCTGCTCGATGTACTTGTCTTCGCCAAGGCGGCTTTCGATAGCCTGCGGAGCTATATATTTTCCGTTGGATGTCTTGAACAGGTCCTTGATACGGTCGGTAAGTATCAGCGCTCCGGTATTGTCGATACGTCCGGCGTCGCCAGTGCGTAACCATCCGTCGGGAGTAAAAGCCTCGGCTGTGGCTTCGGGCTTGTTGTAGTAGCCGGTCATTATCGTGGGTCCGTTGACGAGAATCTCGTTGTTCTCGCCGATTTTTACCTGCACACGCGGTATTACAGTCCCGACAGTGCCCACCTCATAGCCAACGGCAGGGTAACAGGTGACGGTAGCCGTAGTCTCCGAGAGTCCGTAGCCTACCATGATGTTGATTCCGCAGGAATGGAGAAACTCGCATATGGTGTCGCTCAATGGCGCACCGGCTGTCGGGAATATGTTTCCGTTGTTGATTCCAATCACTTTGCGGAGCGGTGTGAACACACGCGCGTCGAAGAATCGGTACTCCATCTCGAGCAATGCCGGAACCTTGCGTCCCAGACGCTTATAGTCGAGATTGCGGCGACGTCCCACGGCAAGGGCCCGCTTTACCATCACCTTCTGGAAAGCGTTCATGCGGTGGATTTTGGCCTGCACTGCGGCGTACACCTTCTCCCAGAAGCGCGGCACTGAGCACATGCATGTAGGGGTGGTCTCGCGGATTGAGTTCTGTATGTCGCGCGGGTCAAGATTAACATATACCTTCATACCCACATATAGACACACATATGTCCATCCCTTCTCGAATATATGGCTCAACGGCAGGAAACAAATCGAGGTATCGGCATCGGAAATAGATGTCAGACGCTCGACATGCATAGGGAGTGAGGCCGAGAAACAGCCGTGGGGAAGCATGGCTCCCTTGGGCTCACCGGTAGTACCGGAGGTATATATCAGAGTGGCGATATCCTCCGGAAGCGCGGTATCGGTGCGGTGCTGTACCTCCTTACGACTTTCTTCCGGGGCTTCCTCTCCAAGTTTAAGGAATTCGGAGAAGGTAAGGGTGTCGTTGTCGTCGGGCTGACGCTCCGTCATGTCGAAAGCGATGATACGCTTGAGCGACGGGCATCTTCCGAGGGCCTTTCTGGCTATCTCGTAATGTTCCTGATTTCCGATGAAAAGTATCTTTATGCCTGCATCGTTTATTATATATTCCACCTGTTCCTGGCTGCTTGTGGAGTATATCGACACCGAAGCTGCTCGGTTGGCATATGCTGCGAAGTCGGCTACGAGGACTCCCGGCCTGTTGGCAGAGAATACACCTATATTGTCGGCAGGTACTGCTCCAAGACGTTCGAGAGCCATTGAAGCCTTATCGACCATTTCAGCGAAATCACGCCAGGATATATCAATCCACGGGTGAGTGGCCGCATCCTTAAAGCTCAGGGCCGCACGATCGCCATATTTTAACGCCTGCCTTTGTATAAGACCGGTGAGTATGTTAGACATACCTATATATCTTGTTAATTATTATCTTGATTCGGAGGCATAGGGACGCATACCGATAAGGGATGCGCTACGATACGCCACCACACATTCTGCAAATTTAAAAAGAATGGAGTGATGAGGAGGAATCGGGCGGCTGCATTCTTCAGCAATATTAACATTCATTTGTATTATGATAATATCCGGCAATGCAAATTAACTCATTTTCACAACTACAGCATGTTTATGATTCATACCTGACTATGGCTTATCCTCCGGATTTCCCGGCAGATTGCAGCCACGCCCGGCACGCGGCATACCTTGTATGCCAGTAGCAAAACAAAGACTACGGCATGCCAAAGAAATTTAGCATACCGTAGTCTTATTGTTTCTATTCTCGCGTCAGGCAAGCATGCTTATGCGTCCTTAACCTTGGCAACAACAGCCTTGAAAGCGGCGGGGTTGTTGAGGGCGAGGTCGGCGAGCACCTTGCGGTTGATGGCGATGCCTGATTTGTGGATGAGGCCCATGAGCTTTGAGTAAGAAAGATTCTCCTCGCGTGCGGCGGCGTTGATACGCTGAATCCAGAGAGCGCGGAAGTTGCGCTTCTTGTCCTTGCGGTCGCGGTAAGCGTATGTAAGACCCTTTTCCCAGGTATTCTTGGCAACGGTCCATACGTTCTTGCGGCAGCCGAAATAACCGCGGGTGAGTTTCAGGATTTTCTTACGACGTGCTCTTGAAGCAACATGGTTTACTGATCTTGGCATTGTTTTGAATGATTTTGAACGTCAGCGGCTAAAGCTCTTTGGGCTGAACATTCGGTTAATGAAATTTTGTTGGTGAAACCCTCAGGGCTTCGGAATCACGAATTTACCTGCAAGAGCAGGAGAAAACGGGATGTCTCCCACACAGATGACACTGATTAGAGAGCGAGGAGGTTGCGTACTTCCTTCTGGTCTACAGTAGCCACGAGGCCGCTGTGAGTAAGGTTGCGCTTCTGCTTCTTGGTCTTTTTGGTGAGAATGTGGCTCTTGAAAGCGTGTTTTCTCTTGATCTTTCCTGATCCGGTAAGGGCGAACCTCTTTTTGGCACCGGAATTAGTCTTAATCTTAGGCATTTTGTTCGTTAATTAAAGTATTTGTAGATGTGGCGCGCGAGCGCCTGGATTTACACTGGAAGCGACAGAAAGTGTGCGTGTTACTTTGTCGGCTTTTTGGGAGAAAGCATGATGGTCATGCGCTTGCCTTCAAGCACCGGCATCTGCTCGAGCTTGCCAAGCTCCTCAAGATCGTTGGCAAAGCGGAGAAGCAGTACCTCGCCCTGCTCCTTGAAAAGGATTGAACGGCCGCGGAAGAACACATAGGCCTTTACCTTGGCACCCTCTTTAAGGAATCCCTGGGCATGCTTGAGCTTGAAGTTGTAGTCGTGATCGTCGGTCTGAGGTCCGAAACGTATCTCTTTCACAACGACCTTGGTCGACTTGGCCTTCTGCTCCTTGAGTCGCTTTTTCTGCTGATAGAGGAACTTCTGGTAGTCGAGAATCTTGCACACAGGGGGCACAGCCTTGGGAGAGATTTCCACAAGGTCGAGCTCCTGCTCCTGAGCAAGACGCAGAGCCTGCTGAATGGGATATACGCCATTTTCGACGTTGTCGCCGACAATGCGTACTTCGCGGGCACGAATACGCTCGTTTATGGCATATGGTTCTTCTTTACGCGGAGCACCGCGGAAGGGTGGACGGTTGCCGCCTCTCTGCGGACCCGAGGGATAAGATGGTTTGTTGTCCATTCAGTAGGGTTATTGGTTAATCATGCTGGCGACCTCATCGGTCAAATATTTTGCAAAGGTAGTGATTTTCATCGTACCTTTATCGCCTTCGCCCTGTTTTCTTACAGAAACTTCATCATTTTGTGCTTCTTTTTCACCTACGATGAGCATGTAAGGTATACGCTTGAGCTCGTTGTCGCGAATTTTCTTGCCGATTTTCTCGTTGCGGTCGTCGACGATGGCACGTACGTCGGCCTCGTTGAGTTCGGCGGCCACACGACGGGCGTAATCGTTGAACTTCTCGGAAATGGGCAGTACGGCACACTGGTCAGGCACGAGCCAGAGGGGCAGTTTGCCGGCTGTGTGCTCGAGAAGCACGGCTACAAAGCGTTCGAGCGAGCCGAACGGAGCGCGATGTATCATTACCGGACGATGCTTCTGGTTGTCGGCACCGGTAAATTCGAGCTGGAAGCGCTCGGGGAGGTTGTAGTCGACCTGGATGGTACCGAGCTGCCAGCGGCGTCCGATGGCATCCTTGACCATGAAGTCGAGTTTGGGACCATAGAAGGCGGCTTCACCGAGCTCGGTGCGGGCATTGAGGCCCTTTTCGGCACATGCCTCGATAATGGCGTTCTCGGCGAGATGCCAGTTTTCGTCAGAGCCGATATATTTCTCTTTATTATTGGGGTCGCGAAGTGAAATCTGCGCCTCGAAGTTGTCGAACTTAAGAGCCTTGAAGATGTAGAATATGATGTCCATCACCTTGAGGAACTCGTCCTTAATCTGGTCGGGAGCACAGAAAATATGGGCATCGTCCTGAGTGAAACCGCGCACACGGGTGAGACCGTGAAGCTCGCCGCTCTGTTCGTAGCGGTATACGGTGCCGAACTCGGCCAGACGCAGGGGCAGGTCGCGGTAGCTGCGTGGCGAGCTGCGGTAAATCTCGCAGTGGTGAGGGCAGTTCATAGGCTTGAGCAGATATTCCTCACCTTCCTCGGGTGTGTGTATTGGCTGGAACGAATCCTTACCATACTTGGCATAGTGGCCTGAGGTCACATAAAGGTTCTTGTTGCCGATATGCGGGGTGATTACCTGGAGGTAGCCGTAGCGCTTCTGTATCTTGCGCAGGAACTGCTCGAGGCGGTCGCGCAGAGCGGCTCCCTTCGGAAGCCAGAGCGGCAGACCTGCGCCGACATTAGGAGAGAATGCAAACAGTTCCATCTCCTTGCCAATCTTGCGGTGGTCGCGTTTTTTGGCCTCTTCAAGCATCACGAGATACTCGTCGAGCATCTTTTTCTTGGGGAAGGTGATACCGTAGACGCGCACAAGCTGATTGCGCTTCTCGTCGCCGCGCCAGTATGCGCCGGCAAGCGAAAGGATTTTCACAGCCTTGATGGGAGCGGTGGTGGGGAGGTGCGGGCCACGGCACAGGTCGGTGAATGCGCCCTGTGTATATGTGGTGATGTGGCCATCCTCAAGCTCGGATATAAGCTCACACTTATATTCCTCGCCACGGTCGCCAAACATCTTGAGAGCATCGTCCTTAGAGATGTCGGCACGCACGATAGCCTCCTTCTTCTGGGCCAGCTCAATCATCTTGGCTTCGATAGCGGGGAAGTCGGCCGATGTGATGGTGTTGCCGTTGGGGTCGATGTCGTAGTAGAAGCCATTCTCAATGGCAGGGCCGATACCAAACTTTACGCCGGGGTATAACTCCTGAAGAGCCTCGGCGAGCAGGTGGGCCGACGAGTGCCAGAAAGCGTGCTTGCCTTCCGCATCGTCCCACTTGAATAGCTTTATCTCGGCATCTTCGGTGATGGGGCGTGATATATCCCACTCAGCGCCGTTGACAGTAGCGGCAAGAATGTCCTGAGCGAGACGGGTGCTGATGCTCTCGGCAATCTGGAGCGGGGTCGTGCCGGGCTCATACTGCCGGGTGCTTTTGTCGGGGAATGTGATAGTAATCATTCTGTGATAATATGTAAGAGGGCACAGATTGCCCACGTAAAAACTGACTGCAAATGTCGTATATTTTTCTGACACATGCAAATCTTTGATGTGATTAATTTCCCGACTGAGGATTAAAGGGTTATGATGCCCCACAAGCGCTTTCTCCCCCATCGGCAAAAGGGATGATGAAAATTTGTATTAATTTTTTTGCCGAATTTGTTGGAAAATCCAAAAATAGGCGCTACCTTTGCACTCACAAATGGCGGGATAGCTCAGTTGGTTAGAGCGTCGGATTCATAACCCGGAGGTCTCGAGTTCAATTCTCGATCCCGCTACAGATAGAGAGTCAGCAGAAATGCCGACTCTCTTTTTTGTTGTAGGATTCTAAACAGACCCTTAGAATGATATGACATTGAGTTTGCTTGCGAAACTCTCTATGTCTGTAAAACCTGCAATTGTGTCGGTGAGATGATGATTGCTGTCAAAAAGGAGGTATGCAGGTAGCTCATTCACGCCGTATTTATTAGCAAGTTTTGAAAACTCACGGTCGGATAGTCTGATGTGTGTGCCGGCTTGCCGATTTGCACATTTTGTCCAACGGTCGTCGGGAGAAGATGACGTATCTGTGATATATAGAAAATTTATATTACGTTTCGACATGTTTTCTTTGGCCGGTTCGATGGCGCGCATAGCCACATGGCACGGCACAGATGTCGGGCTCCACAATGCAACGATGATCGATTCGTCTTTAAATTGTTTAAGCTGTTGTTCGATAGTCCATTCATCTGAAGACTTGGAGAGGTCGTATAGATTGGATTCGAGCTTTGCTACCTGTCGGGCTATTATTGCATTGCGACTAAGTATTATTTTCCCGAGGTCATCGCGGAAGTAATTGTTGATGTTTTCGATCTGTGTCTCGGTAAGCGGAATGCGCCGGTCCTGTATCTGTATGAGATAAGACGTTGTTGCGAGCAGTGTCATCAGGAGTGGTGTGGGCGAAGCGATGACTTTGCTGATTTCTACTTTGGTTCTTTTTATCCATGTCGGTATGTCTGTTTCGCCAATCGGTTGTATATGCAGTGGTGAGTCGCGTAGAATATATACAAGAAACGGTATTGTAGTAGGATACCAGCAATCGTCAAGCAACCCTTCATCACTGAAAATTAAGTCCTTCAGGTAAGCTGCGTGATATTTCACCGGTGGCTCCGGTATTCTTTTTTCTCCGGATGATTCGGCCCGATCTTTATAAAAAATGATATTGTCTATGTAATAGAGCCGCTTAAGTTGTTCGGTAAGTATCTTTGCATTGTCTTGCGGGAGGTTGTGGTCACATAAAGTGCTGTCGAAAATAGTCGGTATTACTGATTCAAGTTGGTAGTTGATATACTTGCTCCATGACCGACTTCTGTATATTTCATCAGGTGTACTGCTTTCCCAGCACCGACTGCGATACTTGCGTGCTGTCAGTGTCTTGGCATCTATCAATCCATCGTGCTGTTCTGTCTCAATAGCTCCGATGTAGCCGGTTCCACCGGAGGAAGCTACTGAGAAGTCTAATTCACCGTTACGGGTGATTTCTATATTCAGAGGCTCTTCCTGATCAACTCCGGCAGAGAAATAGATTTCAATTCCCTCCTTTGCATTTTTTATTGTGATGCACGCATTGTCTGAATGCGACAGCTCCATTGGGATTTCTCCGCGCCATGTATTTCCCTCTCGTGCAAGTACTGTAGGCCTCTTGAATTTCTGGTAACTGTTTAATATAGAAACTCCTGTTGCAGCCACATACATTGAATCGGGCCACGGAGTTGTTCCGTCAAGGAGTTGTATTGAGA
>NZ_JAIDKI010000076.1 GCF_029051885.1 Muribaculum sp. | reverse complement strand
AACTCCCTCATCACAAGCGAAAATCTGCTCGACGATTAACCGCCCTGACGGTAACATTTATTATTAAACAAGCTCTAAAACGCCTCTTAACTTAATTTAACCGTCAATTTACCATTTCCCTCTCCCTTTCTTCCCAATTTTGCGTTATACATAGTTAAAGGACATAAATCAGAAAAAAATGATCAGGAAATTTTCAGCATTACTGCTACTGCTCTCCATCAGCATCATATCGGTATTTGCAGCCGAATCTGCACTATATGTAAAGGAAAAGACCCACAATTTCGGCACCATACGCGAGGCCGACGGTCCGGTAAGATGTGATTTCATCCTACAGAACAACGGCGACAAGCCGCTGGTGATAGTATCGGCCAAGGCACAGTGCGGATGCACCACTCCAAGCATACCCAAACAGCCGATACGCCCGGGGGAGACCGCCGCGCTTACCGTGACATACGACCCCGCAGGACGTCCGGGCGAATTCGAGAAGACAATCCGCGTGCGCACCAACCGCAAGGGCGACAACGCACTGCTGAAAATCAAAGGAACCGTACTGCCGAAATCCACACCTAAGAAAAAATGAAAATTCTCCATCTGCTCACACTCGCCGCTGTCGCCCTCATATCAGGCGCCACCGCATCGGCTCAGCCAAAGGCCAAATGGCTCGATACAACCCACAGCTTCGGAGCATTCGACGAAGACCTCGGCAACGTCACCACATACTTCAAGGTAGTAAACACAGGCGACAAGCCGCTCAACATACTGAGCGTGCGCGCATCGTGCGGATGCACTTCACCGACATATAGCCGCAAGCCGATTGCTCCGGGCGACACCGGAAAGGTGGCTGTGACATACAATCCCGCCGGCCGGCCCGGAAAGTTCGATAAAAAAGTGAAGGTCGAGACCAATGCCGACCCCGCCATGACCACCCTTACAATAAAGGGAGTGGTAATCGGCGACAGGCAGACTCTGCGGGCACACTATCCGGTGGAAGTCGGATTCCTGAAACTGAAAAATACAGTGGTGCCGTTTGGCGAGGTGACTAAAGGACGCACGAAGACCGCCTTCCTCGACGGCTACAACCAGAGCAGCGACACGATACACCCGTCTATCTCCGGACTCCCGCCATACATCGTGGCCGACATAGCGCCGCGCGCAGTGCCGCCGGGCGAACAGGTCACATTCACCCTGTTTTTCGATTCTTCCAAAGCCAAGGACCAGTGGGGACTGTCGACATCGCAGGCCATGATAAGCCCCGACCCGCTGTCGTCGATTATCAAGGAGGTGTCGCTCGTGGCCATCGTCAACGAGGATTTCTCAAAGCTCACCCCTCAGCAGCGCGAGAAAGCGCCCAAGGCAGCCTACTCGACTTCGACAATCGACCTCGGCAGAATCAAGCGCGGCACTGTGGCACACGCCGAGCTGCTCGTCGACAACTATGGCAAGTCGCCCCTGATAATCCGCCGTGCATCATGCCCGGAAGATTACGTAAAGGTAAAGTGTGCCAAGGAAAAAATCAATCCGGGCTCGCAGACCAGGATTACCGTTACCGTCGACACCGGCAAGATGCCCGCCGACGCCGCCCTTGTCAATTCCCGACTGTCGGTAATCACCAACGACCCTTCGCGCCCGTCGTCGCCGATACGCATAGTAGGCGAACTGACCGACTGACAGCATAGCACCCCTGCTACAAGCCACATATCGACAACCCCTACAAAGAAACAGCTCCGGAAAAGTAACCGATACTTCTCCGGAGCCTATTGTTTTGAAGCGTATGTATATTGTATCTTATCAATTACAAGATAGAAATTTCAATTATCTTTTGATTGGGGGGCTATGCTCTTGATTACCTCCGGGTCGATATTGCCTTTCATCATCACTGCCGACAATACCGAGTCGTTCATCACAAGCACCATCAGTTCCGACAGTTTGTCGCTGTTTCTTACCCCGTAGATATCTACCGTGCCGTCATTCTCCGACATATGGGTAAGCAGCTCCATGCCGTTGCGCGAGCTCTCGAGCATGTCAAAAACCTTGACAGCCGACTCGCGGCTCGATGTATTGAGCACCTCCATCGAAGTAAGCTGCAAGGCTACCTCGTCCATGCCCGACACCGGGAGCGAACCCCCTACCTTCGATAGTATATCCTTCGACATATATATGTATTCTACCTCAGGGAGTCGGGCCGCACGCTTGAAAGCCTCTTCCTGGGCCATAGCCGTAGAGCCGGCACCCAGCGCGACTGTTATGCCCAATATCGTACGAAATATCATTTTCATATCCGCCAATTCATGGTTAAACACCTATTGTATCGGAAAATACCGGCACTATACCGTCGCTGTCGGTCATCAGACTGTCGTCATACTCCACAAAGTCGTCCTCAAACATGCTCATGTCAAATCCGAGGCGCTCGAGCAGCCTGTCGGTCTCTTCGGCCTTGCGGTCGGCCTTGTTGAGACATTCCGACACAAGGAGCAGGGCACGCTGAGTCTCGGCCTGCGCCTCCTGCGGGTCGGTCAGCTCATACACCGAAGGCGACGAATCCTTGACCACAAACACTGTGGCCGTAAGGAGTATGGCCACGGAAGCCGCCACACTCGCTATTGCCATCAGGCGACGCCCGCGGCGTCCGCGGTGCTCCCGGCGCTCAAGCATATCGATGTGGGCCGACAGCTGTGCGTCAAGACCGGACGGCACATCACATGCGCCACCGGCGGCAAGCAATACCATCATCCTGCGGTCGGCCTTCATATCGTCGGGAAGGACGCTTTCAGGCGTGACGGCAAAAAATTCCATCAGCTCATGCTCCTGTGCCCGGGTAGTCATACCCGAGTGGTAAAGGCTCAACAGTTGTTTTATGTAATAGAGATCTTTTTTCATAATCTCAGAGAATGTTTGGATTTGCTTATGTTAAGAGATTGAATGAAGGAATTATGGTGGAACCCATAATGACTGAATGAAAGTTCGAAACAGTCTAAAGATTTCATAAAGTCAAATTCAGACATTCTCTCATAATAGGTTGTTGGCAAATTGTTTCAGACGACGCCTTGCCCTGCTGAGCAGCTGCCTCACATTGGCAGGCGTAAGCCCGGTAATGGTCGAAATCTCGTCAACCGAACAGTCGGCATGTGAGCGAAGCCTCACCACCTCCTGCTGCGACACAGGCAATGTGGATATCATGCGCTCAGCCAGGCTGAGACTGTCGGCATACTCCACCCGCGAGTGGGAGTCGTAGCCGACGGCACTCTCCTCGTCGATTTCCTCGACCGGAGCGGGACGACGCCGGCGTGCCCTGAGAAGATCGATACAGAGATGTCTTACAGCTGCCATACAGTAGGCGTCGGGCGACTCTATGCCCGACAGCTCCTGACGCTGCGCCCACAGCCGGGTCACAGCATCCTGCACGACGTCCTGCGCATCATCACTGTCACGCACAATGGCATACGCCACGCGATACATGTCGCCATAGCGTGAAAGGATGATTTCTTTAAACGTCTCTGCATCCATTACATATACATGACGCCACTCACTGGCGTTTTGTGACACTCAACACTCAAAATTTTTTCAGAAAATTCCCGCAAACCGTTTTGCGGGCTGTTACACAAGTCATTACATATTTGCGCACACGGTCGCTACTTCTCCCTGCCACCCCATCTTGCCTCCTGCAATGCTCTGGCCCTCTCCTCCTGGGGGTTGCTACCCGGAGTCCAGAACCGGCTCCCTTCAAGCCCGTCGGGCAGATACTGCTGCCTGACAAAATTGCCGGGATAGTCGTGGGCATACTTGTAGCCCTCGTGATAGCCGAGTTCCTTCATCAGTTTGGTCGGCGCATTGCGCAGATGCAGCGGCACGGGGAGATTGCCGGTGGCCCTGACGCGCTCCTGGGCGGCGCCGATAGCCACATAAGCCGAGTTGCTCTTGGGCGACGTAGCCATATATATCGTACACTCGGCCAGGGGGATGCGACCCTCGGGCCAGCCGATTTTATGAAGTATGTCAAACGTGGCGTTGGCAAGCAGCAGGGCATTGGGGTTGGCCAGACCGATATCCTCGGCGGCCACTATCGCCAGACGCCTGGCTATGAATTCGGGGTCCTCGCCACCCTCTATCATGCGCGCCAGCCAGTATATGGCCGCATCGGGGTCGCTGCCGCGTATGCTCTTGATAAAGGCCGATATTATATCGTAGTGTATCTCTCCGTTCTTGTCGTAGGCGGCGGGATTCTCCTGGAGGCGTGCCGTCACCACTTCATCGTTGATTACTATCGGCTCGTTGAGCGGAGTCGACTGCTCGAGCAGGTCGAGGATATTGAGCAGCTTGCGGGCATCGCCTCCCGAGTAGCGGAACAGGGCCGTGGTCGACTCGACCTTTACATCGCGCCCGGCAAGCACCTTGTCGGTAGTGAGGGCTCTGTCGAGAAGACGCTGCAACTGAGGCTCTTCAAGAGGACGCAGGGTATACACCTGGGCACGCGACAGCAACGGACGTATCACCTCAAACGACGGATTCTCCGTGGTGGCGCCTATCAGAGTCACCGTACCGTTCTCTACCGCGCCGAGCAGGCTGTCCTGCTGCGACTTGCTGAACCGGTGTATTTCGTCGATAAACAGTATCGGCCTACCCGTGGAGAACATGCTCCGTGCGTCGGCCTTACACTTTTCAAGCACCTCGCGCACCTCCTTCACTCCCGAGCTTACGGCGCTCAGTGTATAGAACGGACAGTCGGTAGTATTGGCTATGATGCGCGCCAGAGTGGTCTTCCCTACCCCGGGAGGGCCCCAGAGTATGAACGACGATACCCGACGCGTGTCTATCATGCGACGCAATACCGAGTCGGGGCCTACGAGATGTTCCTGTCCTATATAATCGTCGAGCGTGCGCGGACGCAGACGCTCTGCCAGTGGTGCCTGCATTACTTTAGAACTTGTTTAATAATAAGAGCTTGTTAATAATAAATCGTCAGGACGGTCATTCGGCGAGCATGTACATGCGGCCGCATACACAAATTTAACAATTTTATCCCGATTTATCAGTACAAATATACGATATATTGGCATATTTTTGTAACTTTACCGTGCCGAGGGTAATATCGTATCCGAGGCTGGCATGTCGAACTATTGGCCTGCCTGAGTGTTAGTCTGATATAGACCTGCGGATATTATTGTCCGTCAGGCCGATGACACGCGAAACACTTAAACAATTTTTATTATGAGTAACGAAGGCAACGAAAAAAAGACCCGCACAAGCGGCGCTGGCGCTATGCGCACAGTTTTTGGCATATTCATGATTGTAATATATGTCGGCATGGGTGTGCTTTTCCTCATCGACTTCTTCAAATGGGAGACAGCTCCCTGGGGTTGGCTCAGATGGGTAGCCGGATTCGGTCTGATTATCTACGGCATATGGAGGGCATACCGCCAGTTTGCCGGCATCGACCGCAACATCGGCGACGAATATTGACAGGCGGATGCATCACATCCACACACACACACTGAATTCAACATCTTATACCATAAGCTACGTGAACTACAAGATTACACTCCTTACAATAGCACTGTCAGTCCTGATGCTCTCAGGACTGACAGCTTGTCAGAAGACCACGACCAATACAAGTACGTCGGGGCTTGCCACAATCGTATGCGATGCCTCGTTTGAAAACATAATGAACCAGGAAATCGACGTCTTCGAGTATACCACAAAAGGTAAAGCAAACATAATCCCCTACTATGCATCCGAAAAGGCTTGCGTAGACTCGCTGCTCGACCTCAAGACAAAGACAATCGTGATATCCCGCGACCTCACCCAGAAGGAAAAGGATTATCTCGAAGCACAGAAGAAACACCCGCGCAGCAACATGATTGCCGTCGATGCAATAGCCCTTATCGTAAACAACAACAACCCGATAGAGATACTGTCGATATCAGAGATACGCGACATCCTCACCGGAAAAATCACCAAATGGAGCGATATCGAGCCTACCAAGCTCGGCGACATACAGGTGGTGTTTGACGACGAAGGCTCAAGCACCGTCAAATACATGCGCGACTCGATAATGAAGGGCGAACCCTTCGGAGAGAACGTCTTCGCACAGCAGTCAAGCCGCGAGGTATTCGACCAGGTACAGATGCGCAAAGGCGCCATCGGTATAATCGGCGTGAGCTGGATCAGCGCCGACATGCGCACACGCGACATGTCGCGCGACGAGCGCATCAAGAGCCTCCAGGAGCAGGACACTACGGTGGCCGACTTCGACCCCGCGGTAAAGGTGCTCAAAGTGCGCCGCGACGACCAGCTGAGAGCCTACAAGCCCTATCAGGCATACATCTACGACGGCACATACCCGCTGTTCCGCTCGATGTACATGATTACTACCGGTGTCAACGGCTCGCTGTCGCATGGATTCTATTCCTTCGTCACAGGCACAATCGGACAGAAAATCATACAGCGTACAGGTATACTTCCCGCACGCGTACAGCCGCGCATGGTATATCTCGAATAATAAATTAAGCTCATTCACGTTTAGAAATTATATAACGACAAAACAGATCTATCGACATGAAACTGAAATTCCTTTTTTCTTTCTGTCTGGCTGCCACTCTGTCAGCATCTGCGCAGCAGGGCTACCTCGACGGAATCGAGTACTTCAAGGCCGACCAGTTTGACAACGCCAAAGAAATCCTTGAGCGCAACCTCAACAGCCCCTCGACCGACAAGGCTCTCGCCTACTACTACCTCGGCGAAATCGCTCTTCACGACAAGGACTACACAACAGCCAAGGCCGACTTCGACAAGGGTCTTGCCGCAAATCCTCAGAGCGCTCTCAACAAGGTAGGACAGGGTGCGCTTGCCCTCATCCAGGGCGACGAGAAGGGTGCGAAGACTCTCTTCGACGAAGCCAAGAAAATCAATAAGAAGGATGCTGCCGTGCTCACAGCCATCGGCCGCGCATACTTCAACGCCGACCCTGTAAAGTACGCCAAGGAAATCGAGGAGTACGACAAACAGGCCTACAAAGCCAACTCCAAGGAGCCCTCTATCTTCGTGCTCCGCGGCGACCGTGAGGCAGCCAACAAGGAGTGGGGCGACGCAGCTGCCAACTACGAAAACGCTATCCTCTACTCAAAGGGTCTTCCCGAGGCTTATGTAAAGTATGCCAACGCCTACTTCAACGTAAACCCCGAATACGCCATCAACAAGCTCCAGGAGCTCCTTCAGGCTTCGCCCAACTCAGCTCTCGGACAGCGCGAACTCGCTGAGAAATACTACCAGAACGACCAGTGGGCAAAGGCTGCAAGCGCTTATGGCGACTATATCAAGAACCCCAACCACTTCAAGAGCGACGAGGTACGCTACAGCGCACTCCTCTACTACGGCAAGCACTACGACGAGAGCCTCCAGCTCGCCGAGAAGATTCTGGGTCAGAACCCCACCGACATGCAGAAGTTCCAGCTCATGCGTATTATCTTCCTCGACAAGAAGGACCTCCAGGACTACCCCGGAGCTGAGGCTGCCGCTGAGAAATTCTTCGCCCTCAACCTCCCCGGCCTGAAGTATTCGTCTAACGACTACTCTTCCTACGCCGAAGTGCTCCAGGAGCTCGGCAAGGACTCGCTCGCCGTTCCCGCTCTCGAAAAGGCTCTCGAGCTCAACCCCGACAAGACCGACATCTACAAGGCTCTCAGCTCGGCTTACTCCGGCGCCAAGAACTACGACAAGGCTCTTGAGGTATACAAGGCTTTCATCGACCGCGGTGACTATGTGACCAACGACCTCGTGACCCTCGCCAACCGCTACCAGAACGTGGCTGCTACTTCCGAGCCCGGATCGCAGAAGAAAATCGACGCCATCAACAACGCTATCGCTACAGTCGACCAGATTATCGAGAAGGTACCGGAAAACCCCATCCCCTACCGCAACAAGGCCCGTATGATGCTCGTGAAGCATGACAACCAGCCCTCTGCCGAACAGTGCGACGCATATCTGAAGGTTGTAGAAATCCTCGATATGGATCCCACCAACAAGGAGAAGCGCTCCGACATGTACAACGAGGCTTATTCCCAGATTGCATCATTCTACATCTCGGAAAAGGATATCCCCATGGCCAAGACTTATTATGAGAAAGTGCTCGAGCTCGATCCTACCAACGAAGCTCTCCGCGACTACATCTCGAAAATGAAGGTCAACTAATCCACACCGATATCATTCAATCGGCATACAGCAGGCTCCGGCAATCGCGCCGGGGCCTGCTCTGTTTTTGCAGTGTCCAAGGCGGCAGCCGTCCGGCATCCGGGGCCTCTGAATCGGTCGGAAAAGGTAGGCTTGGAGCCACGCGACGCCTTGCCGCCGGAGCAAAGACGCCCTACCCTACGACCTGTAATGCAATTGGTACGGTCGACACGGCTCTCGCGCTTTATCCTGTTGCGCTCACTGCGGGCAGCGGCAGCCGCCTCCTCGGCAGCAATGCGCGCGGCCTCTGCCTCGGCTCTTCTTCGCTCTTCGGCAGCGGCCATGCGGGCCTGCTCGTCAATTATGAGCCGGCGGCGGAGCATACGTTTCTGGCGTGCTCTTAGGTTGCGTGACTTGCGGGCATCAATCTGCGCCTTGATAAGCAGCCAGGCACATTCAAAATTTGTATCACGGAAATCACTGTCGGCATCGCGGTCATTCTCTATATAATCGCGTATAAGCCGCTCTGTGTATTCTTCACTCAGATAGGGCATCAGGCGTATGGCCTCTTTCCATAAATCATCAAATTTGTAGCGGGGTGTTTTCATAAGATTAAGAATAAAATCTGCGGATAAAGGTTGTATAACACTGCAAAATTACAACACATTGTAATAATATCCAAATTATTTTACAACTAATCGGCCGCCATATGTAAAAATTTTTACACACGGAATGTTAAAGAGGTTAAACCCCATAGTATGATGAACTTACAGAAGCGACGGTGTGTTATAAAAGCATAAAATCCTTTAGAGCTTGTTTAATAATGTTACGCCACCGATCTTTATATGCAATAGTTGTCCTCCTTATACTTATGGCCTGTAGCTCAACAGTATGGGACGACGTACCTACCTCGATAAAAGAGTTTATATCATCCTACTGGCCCGGTGCCTCGGTCAGCGACTACGACGAGCGCAACGGCAACTACTACGTGACGATTAAAAACGGCGCCACGCTCGTGTTTGACGCCAACTACCAGTGGACATCAATCAACGGCAATGGTGTGCCCATCCCTTCCATATTGATTTTCAACGAGATGCCAAGGGTATATCAATATCTGGAAGCCCGTGAGCTTACATCTGACCTTATGGTAGCCGAGAACAATCCGCGTACAATCATCCTTACATTCTCCGACTTTATCCTCGAATACAACAAGGACACCTCCGATATCAAGATGATAACCCAAAAGGAAGAGTAGCAGATGCGGCAACATACAACATGCCGCCTAACGATAAAGCGAAGTGTACAAATTATACGCTTCGCTTTATCATTATATACTTATATACTTCGCTTTATCATTATATACTTATATACTTCGCCTTATCATTGTCAGTCCTTGGCGAAGCGTACGCG